>NZ_JAQMUA010000480.1:0-32434 GCF_028330895.1 Kamptonema animale CS-326
GAGGATGGGGAAGATGGGGAAGATGGGGAGATGGGGAAGATGGGTAATTAGCCATTAGCGATTAGCAGTTAGCCATTAGCAGTTAGCCATTACCAATTACCAATTACCAATTACCAATTACCAATTACCAATTACCAATTACCAATTACCAATTACCAATTACTTGTTCTCATGCAAGTTAAAAACCGCTAGATAATTCTTATTCCTCAATCATGCTCAGACCCCCAGCAAACTCCTCTCCATAACCTTCTTCACCGTGTTCGTTAATATCTAAACCTTGGTCTTCAGCGGATTGCTTAACTCGCAAATCCATCAGTGTCCCCAAAATCTTGAGGATTACAAAAGTACCGACGGCGGCAAAAATGTAGGTAGCGACAACACTAATAATTTGGGTTACAAGTTGCCCCGGATTGCCAAAAAGCAATCCATTATTCCCTGCACTGTTAACTGCTTTAGTTGCAAATACCCCAGTTAAAATCGCCCCCACTGTTCCGCCCACACCGTGAACGGGGAAAGTATCTAAAGAATCGTCAAATTGCAGTTTTGCCCGCAAACTAACAGCAAAGAAACAACAAACGGCAGTGATTGAACCAATCAAAATACCTGAAAGCGGAGTCACAAATCCAGCCGCAGGCGTAATGCCGACTAATCCTGCTAAGAAACCAGAAGCAATTCCCACAGCCGTCGGCTTACCTCTCAGTACCCATTCCAGAATTGCCCAAGTCAAACCACCTGCGGAAGTAGATACCATCGTAGAGACAAAAGCAACTGCTGCTAAAGCTCCCGATCCTAAAGCACTACCGCCGTTGAAGCCAAACCAGCCAAACCATAGCATTCCAATTCCCAGTAGCACATAAGGCACATTATGGGGAGCGTGAGGCTTATTCATAAAGTCTTTGCGGGGCCCGATCATCCAGGCTGCAACCACCGCAGAAACGCCGGAACTAATATGGACAACATTACCGCCTGCGAAGTCCAAAGCTCCCAGTTCGCCCAGCCAGCCTCTGCCCCAAACCCAGTGAGCTAAGGGAGAGTAAATAAAGGTAGACCAAAGCAGTACAAACCAGAAATAAGCTTTAAAACTCATCCGCTCAACGATCGCACCTGAGATTAAAGCAGGCGTGATGATCGCGAACATCATCTGGTAAACCATGAAGACTTGGTGGGGAATCGTTCCCGCGTAGCCAATCGGATCGGGTTTATCGGCTGCGACATTGTTTAAAAACATCCAGTCGAAGCCGCCGATGAACTTTTCAATCCCTTTGGCAAAGCCTTCAGAAACGGGGGTGGAGACATCGAAGGCCAAACTGTAACCCCAAAGAGTCCAGGTAACGCCGATCAGAGCCATTAGTAACAGACTCATCATCATTGTATTGAGGACATTGCGCGATCGCACCAGTCCCCCATAAAAAAATGCCAACCCCGGAGTCATAAATAACACCAGCGCCGACGAAATCAGCATCCACGCCGTATCACCACTATTAATCGGATTTTCCACTACTTCGGGTGCATTTTGAGCCAAAGCATTTCCCATAAGTGGGCCACTCAACACCCATAACGAGATAACCCCAATCAGTAGAAGTTTTTTAATCACTTTTCACTTACTCCCCAACACAAAGGAATTTTCAAGGCTAACCTTTGGATTCCACCATTTGTCAAACAACCATTCTGTATTACCGAATACTAAAAACCGGACTTACACACTCACTAGAATTTTCTGTCATTGGATGTTCTGTCATTGGATGTTCTGTCATTGGGATGTTCTGTTATTGGGATGTTCTGTCATTGCGAGCGAAGCGAAGCAATCTCCTTGGGGCTAAGATTGCTTCACTACGTTCGCAATGACAGACTTAAATTTTCTATGTTCGCAATGACAGACTTAAATTTTCTATGTTCGCAATGACAGAATTAGATTTTCCGTGCGTAAGTCTTAATTAATGATTCACATCTAACTCTAACTGACTAAAAACTTGAAGAGCCGATCGCCACACCAAATATCCCTGCTCATTCAGGTGCAGACCATCAGTGCTCAGTTCCAATCGGAGATTACCATTTGTATCGGCAAAAAGTGGGTATAAATCTAGGTATAAAGCATTTTCTGAATTAGCAACCTCTTTAAGCTGCCGATTTAGATCGCGAATGTAACTGTTAGGAATTGCTAAAAGGCGATCGCGACCCTCCCAAGAAGCTCGATCTCCCCCATGCGGTAAAATCGATTGCACTATAATTTGCGAATGAGGATGAACCCAACGCAAATCGCGGATCATCTGTCGGTGGTTAGCCAGAATCGTTTCCTCTCCTATCCCCCGAATCAGATCGTTAATCCCAATCATTAGAAAAATCGTCTCCGGTTTAACGCGGTCAAAAATTTGCAACCGCTTTAGCAAACCCGCCGAAGTCTCACCAGAAATTCCTTGATTCAACCAAATGCGATCGCCTGGTAACAGTTGCGGTGGGAACCACATACTCAGGGAATCCCCAGCCAGAACAGTCAGCCTTTCGGGTCTATTAACCGCCACAGCCTCAGCTTCTCGCCCCAACTGAGCCACCCACTGTTCGTAAGTCCACTTGTGGCGAGGCCCCAACACAGGCTGGTTTTGCCCAATACCTCCCGATACCTGTTCCAATATTTTTTCTTGAAAGCTAGTAGCAGTCATAGAGTTACTAGCTTGAGCAGAGTGAGAGATAATGCGATCGCGCATCACCAACAAAGCAACAGTCACAAGCAGCAGCCCATTGGTAGCTAGAGATAACAAAGCCCAAGCCGGAGGAGTTGTTGAGCGAGTAAATTTCATCCCTAATAGGGATTTATTAGAGCCTCCTCCACTACCAGCTTCAAACTTAACCATAAGCTCAGGGGACGTGCAGCCATCCGACGGCGAATTGGCATAAATACTGGCTCGGATTCAACCGATCGACTCTGTTTTCGACCTGTGGGAATCAAGCACCGTCTTTTTTGCACACTTTACCACAAAATTGTTAACCGTTAACTGTTAACTGTTAACTGTTAACTGTTAACTGTTAACTGGTAGAACTACATTAACGAGGTAATCTCTTAAACCAAGGAGATTGGGACGAGGATAAGGAGCGATGGGAGAAGATGGAAGATAGAAAATTCCCCCCTCTCCCCTGCTCAAGAGCTTAAGAGAGCCCCCTGCCCCCTATACTCTACTTATTCCCAGTCCCGCCGCTAGCAGGCCAGCCGCTACGGGAGGGTGCATCATTCACCCCACTAAAGCCTGTCTCCTTGACAAAGCCGCTGTAGGCTTCCATTCCGTGTTCGCCAATATCTAGGCCTTCCGCTTCCTCTTCTGGAGTAACTCGGATACCCAGAGTCGCCTTCAGAGCCAGCCAGAAAATCGTACTCAGCAGAACAGTCATCCCTCCCACTGAAACAATGCCTACAATTTGCGACCAAAGTTGACCAAAGCCACCACCTACTAGCAATCCGGCTGCTGGGCCAGCAGTATAGATACCAGTTGTCGGGCCATCAGCAAACAAGCCTACTGCCAGAGTTCCCCAAATACCGCAGACTAGGTGAACTGAGGTTGCACCTACGGGGTCATCAATTTTTAAGTTATCGAAGAAAGTAACTGCAAAGACTACGATTACCCCAGCAACAATGCCAATCAGGGCAGAATTAGGTACGTTAATCCAAGCACAACTAGCCGTAACACCAACTAAACCAGCCAAAAGGCCGTTAATAATCATGGAAAGATCCGGCTTACCGAGGTAAAGCCAAGCAGTAAGACCTGCGGCCAATGCGCCAAAAGCGCCGGCTGTATTAGTTGTAATCGCAATGTGAGCGATCGCATTTGGATCTACAGCCATTGTCGAGCCTGGGTTGAACCCAAACCATCCTAACCACAGAATTAAACATCCTAACGTCGCAATACTCATGTTGTGGCCGGGCATAGCAACGGTTTCGCCATCTCTATACCTGCCCGTACGGGGCCCCAGAAAAGCTGCTCCCATCAAAGCTGCCCAACCGCCCACAGAGTGAACTACTGTTGAACCTGCAAAATCCCAAAAGCCTGCTTTTGCCAGCCAACCGCCGCCCCAAATCCAGTGTCCGGTGATGGGATAGGCAATTCCTACTAGCAACAAGCTGAAAATTAAGAAATCAAAAAACTTGATCCGCTCTGCAACTGCTCCCGAAACAATAGTTGCGGCCGTACCTGCAAATACTAATTGGAAAAAGAACTTAGCATTGAGCGGTATACCAGTCCAATTTAAAGAGCTGAAGATGCCTTGGTAAGCGTCCCCTGTGGCAGGGCTATTGTCAGTCACGTTCCAGAGAAACCATCCGCCGCTGGTACCGAGGAAACCATTGCCGTCGCTGAACATTAGGGCAAAGCCAATCGCCCAAAATGCAACTGTGGAAAGGGCAAATACAATTAAGTTTTTGGCTAAAACATTAACTGCATTTTTTTGACGACAGAAGCCAGTTTCTAGCATACAGAAGCCAGCATTCATAAAGAACACCAGCATCCCAGCCACCATCACCCACATGGTGTCCATTCCCACCTTCAGACTTGCTAATTGTTCCTCAGTGGTGGGGGGTGCGCTTTGCGCTACGGCAGCGTAACCCCAAAACAGCACGATGATACCAGCTAAGGGAATGCAAGCCTGCCAGCTAGGGCTCAACCGCTTAATGGCGACTTGTAAACGAGCTAACTTTTTGGTAACTCTCGGAAATTCAGTTGCGAACCAATTGGAACGAGATCGCTGTGTTTTTCTCAATTTTTTCTTTTGGATTGTTAGTTTAGACATCTTGCAAATATTTCAGCAATTGTTCAAAGA
Source organism: Kamptonema animale CS-326 (assembly GCF_028330895.1). NCBI lineage: Bacteria > Bacillati > Cyanobacteriota > Cyanophyceae > Oscillatoriales > Microcoleaceae > Kamptonema > Kamptonema animale. The sequence goes on from NZ_JAQMUA010000480.1 coordinate 4,804, forward strand.
TTCCATCAATATTTGTTCCTTACCTTCTGTATCCAAATATACATTTTTTTAGCGAAGGTTCTGGAATTGCTTGGGTTGACATAGCAGCACGAAAGTAGACAGCTTGTCAAGCCTAATTGCTCATTTCTTAGTTAACTGTTAAGGGTTAACAGTTAACGGTTAACTGTTAATAACTTTAATCGAGATACTGCTTATAACCAAGCTCAGCTAAGCGCTCTTGCTTTTCTATCACAGATTGCGATAAACTTTGGCGGTACTGCTGCACTCGCTCTAACAATTTTGGTTGGTAAGCCGCTAATATTTGTACTGCTAATAAGCCAGCATTTTTAGCATTGCCTATTCCCACTGTTGCTACAGGTATGCCAGCAGGCATTTGTACAATGGAGTAGAGGGAATCTACCCCTTGCAGGTGGCGTGTGACCACAGGTACTCCAATTACTGGCAAAGGTGTCAGCGATGCTACCATACCTGGGAGATGTGCTGCTCCTCCCGCACCTGCAATAATAACTTTTAGACCTCTCAGATGTGCATTTTGGGCATATTCTACCATCCGCTCAGGAGTGCGGTGGGCGGAGACGATCGCGACTTCGCAAGGGATGGTAAATTCTTCACAGATGGCGATCGCATCTTTCATCGTTGGCAAGTCAGAATCACTGCCCATGATAATTCCAATTACAGCTTGAGTCATAAGATTTTCGATTTCAGACATATTTAGATATTTTGTTGGAATAATGATTGAAGCAACAACCCCAATTGCTGCCCCGATAGATATTCTTAATGCTAAGCTCCCCGGTTACAATGGCTTGCAGGCGATCGCTATTAATGCTGAGGGTATCATTCAAGGAATTTACCCGATGGACAAAGTGTTTAAGCGGGTTGCTCCTCCAGATTTGCAAGTAATCGACGCAGGCGGAGATTTGGTGTCTCTCGGCGGAGTCGATTTGCAAATTAATGGTGCCCTTGGCTTAGCGTTTCCAGATTTAGAGAGCGACAATATCCCATTTTTACAGGAAATTTGTCAGTTTTTGTGGACTCAGGGAATAGATGGTTTTTTGCCAACTCTGGTAACAACATCAGTGGAAAAATTTAGGCGATCGCTTTCTACTATTGCTGATTTTATGGCCGCTAACAAAGACGCATCTCCTAAAACAGCTCAAATTTTGGGAGTCCATCTAGAGGGGCCGTTTCTTAATTTTCACAAGCGAGGCGCTCATCCAGCAGAATTTTTATTACCATTAAAAATAGAAAATGTCAAGCAAGTTTTGGGCGATTGGGCAAATATAGTTAGAGTAATTACGATCGCGCCAGAGTTAGACGGCACAGGAGAAGCGATCGCCTATTTGCAAAGTTTAGGCATTACAGTTAGCCTGGGACATTCACTAGCCACAGCAGCACAAGCACAGGAGGCTTTTGCACAAGGAGCCTCAATGGTAACTCACGCTTTTAATGCCATGCCCAGCTTACACCATCGAGAACCCGGAATGTTGGGAGCAGCGATCGTTCACCCCCATGTTCGGTGTGGATTAATTGCCGATGGCGAGCACGTAACTCCTGCCATGATTGAAGTGCTACTCCGTTCTAGCAAATATGAACAAGGAGTTTTCTTAGTTAGCGACGCTTTAGCACCTTTGGGATTGCGGGATGGCGTTTATCCTTGGGATTCTCGGTATATTGAAGTTAAAAAAGGTACGGCTTGGGTACGAGTTGGCTATCACGAACCAGTAGAAGGGGGAACGTTAGCGGGGACGACGCTACCTTTATTGATGGGGGTACAAAACTTGGTGAAGTGGGGAATTTGCGATGCCGAAAGTGCGATCGCGATGGCTGTGGATTCACCGCGAAAAGCGATCGGACTTCCTGGGATTTGTGGTCAGTCGGCTGTTCAGTTATTGCGCTGGAAGTTGAATGAATTGACGAAAGAATTGACTTGGCAAAGATTATTTTAGATAGCTACTATTGTTTGTACAAATTGTCAAGAGTTAAATTGGTTTAATGGCACTGCTAACTTGATAATTCTTTTTAAGAATCAATGACAGCACTCCAATCATCATTTTTAACTGCTGCTTCTAATTTTTGATGACGCTCAGCCATTACGCTATCCTGTCGATCGTTCTTCTCTAATTCATCAATAAGCGTGGTATCCGCCATTGCTTTACGTAATTTAAGCTTCTTCTCTTCGTAGTTATTGCGATCGCTTTCTGACATCACAATCCGGGCCGCTTCACCCACTGTACTCGCCCAATTTCCCTGTGCTGCTTGATTTCCAGGTGGAATGTAATCTAACTCAGCAATCCATTCATCCCGAAGAGCTTCCATCGCCTGACGCTTAGGAAATTTAAACACCTGAACTCTAATAAAAGCACAGATTTCAGTTCCATTTTGAGCTATGTGTCCTTCTAGAGACTGGCGTACATCCCGTGAGTAACCAATGTATTGAGTTTGGCGATCGCAGTCTAAAACTGCATACACTCCAGCAACCTTAACCCGATCGGTGAGCGATCGCCAATCTTCCACTGAAACAACCTCAGCCACGTCATTATCTAAGGCAATAGATGGGCTAACGGAGGTATGCTCATCATCAGAACTATACAAAAAACTGTGCAGCCCTTGATGAGCCACAGGAACGTTCTGATGTTCAATAGCGATATTATTTTCGGATTCCATCGGATTTAAGTCTCGCTTCCATAAATTAGAGCTTTATTGAAAATATCTTACCTCTTAATCAGGAAACATAACCGCTGTATTGCCTGATTCCCATTTTGGGTATTTCTTCATCACCTGAGTGTAGATTTCAGAATCTATAAACTCTGATAACCAAGCTTGTAGCTGCGACCAAGGCTGTGCATTGAACCAATCTAGATCGGTATGGGCGAATTGACGAATAAAGGGTGAGATCGCCATATCTGCTAATGCCACACGATTACCGAATAAATATTTTTTCGTGCTTAAATTCACATTCAGTTTCTCTAAATATAAAGCCCCCTCAATCCGATGAGCTTCTGGATCGCTACCTTCATAACGATCGGGGTATTTATAACGGTCAAGATGATATTTAAACCGATCGTCAAATTCAGCAATCAGCTCTAACATTTCTGCAACCGAACCTTGTTCTGGAATTAACCATTTTTCCGGATCGTGTTGTGTCAATGCCCACAGCATAATATCGATACTTTCATCCAGTACGCGCCCATCAATATCAATCAATACCGGTACCGTACCTTTAGGAGATACGTCCAACATTTCCTGTGGTTTATCACGTAAGACAACTTCCCGTAACTCACAGACTCGATTGCTTATAATTAATGCCAAGCGTGCCCGCATAGCGAATGGACAGCGGCGGAAAGAATACAAAATTGGGTAGGTTGCTGACATCGGCAAAGGAAAAAGGAAGAAGAAAGAGGGAAGAAGGAAAAAATCTAAAAGAAAGCCGATTTCTAGTTTTATTCTCCCCTAAAATTAACACTAGAAACCGGGTTTTTTGACGAAAATACTTCGCCCGTACCCACAGATTATCTCAAAAACCCGGTTTCTGGAGCCCTGAGCGTAAGTCCTAATAAATAAACGCAGCCATGTCATTGCGAAGGGAACTAAGCGATCTATAGATTTGACTTCTCCTTGACATGATAGCTCGCACCGATATGTACTTGATTGCGACTCTTCGCCAGCTCAATTTGACGCTGACGCTCGGATAACCGATTTTTCTGCGCTTCAGTTTTCGAGTTATGGCAATGCGGACAACTTATACCCAAAACAAATAATTCTGAAGCTTTTTCTTCCTGACTAATTGGGTGACGACAAGCGCGACAAAGTTCATATTCACCAGGCTTTAAGCCATGACCAACTGAAACTCGTTCATCAAAAACAAAACATTCGCCTTCCCAGCGACTTTCTGCTTCTGGAACTGTTTCTAGATATTTTAATATTCCACCTTCTAAGTGATAAACTTCCTGAAAACCTTGACTTCGCAAAAATGCTGTAGATTTCTCGCACCGAATACCTCCTGTGCAAAACATTGCTACTTTCGGCTTATTGCGTAATGCCGTTTCTCGCTTTACCCATTCGGGTAATTCAGAGAAGCTTTTTGTTTTGGGATCGATCGCACCTTTAAAAGTTCCGAGGGATACTTCGTAGTCGTTACGCACATCAACTACGACAACATCAGGATCGTCAAGTAGTTGATTCCACTCGTCAGGTTTGACATACTTACCAGCCATTTCAGTTGGATTAATATCGGGTACACCCATAGTCACGATTTCGCGTTTTAAGCGTACTTTCAACCGATAAAATGGTGCTTTTTCGGAGAAAGATTCTTTGTGGGTTAAATCAGCTAAGCGCGGATCTCGACGTAAGAATGCTAGCACTGCATATATGCCTTCAGGTAAGCCGGCAATCGTGCCATTAATTCCTTCTTGGGCTAGTAAGATAGTACCTTTTACTTTGTTTTCGTTGCAGCAGGCTAGCAAGGGTTCTCTCAGTTGGGCAAAATCTGAGAGCTCAACAAATTTATACAAGGCGGCGGTTAAGAAATAAGTCATAGCTCAATAGGCAGGTGGCAGGTGGCAATATATAGAAAGGGTTGGGAAACTCTAGCTTAACGTGGGATAGACCGCGATCGCACCAAACAATTTTTTAGGCAGAATTAGGGACTTACGCAAAAAACCCGGTTTCTGACCAAGATGGTCGCTTTTTTCCAGAAATATTAACGCCGAAACCGGGTTTTTGACCAGCGTAAGTCCTAAGAATGCAACAGCCCTTGCAGGAAAGGGGGTTGAGGGATTAGTTCAAAGAATTTAGCAGGGAGCCAGTTTACAGTCCTGCACGGCTCTCCACTAATCAAATCTCATAAGCATAAATATTCATTGCCCGTGCCAATTCTGCTGCTACTTCTGGCCGTGAAAATTCCGGCGGTGGTAATTTCCCTTCTCGTAACATTTGCCGCACCTTTGTCCCGGATAAATGTACTCGCTGTTCTGGTAAACTTGGGCTTGTCTTTGTCGTAGCCATTTGCCCCGTCAATTTACAGTAAAAAGCGTGTTCAAATTTCATTGGCATGATGCCTAATGCTGCGGGGTCAAATTCTTCAAAGATGTGTTGAGCATCGTAAGTTCCATAGTAGTCACCAACCCCTGCATGATCGCGCCCGACAATGAAGTGCGTACAGCCGTAGTTTTTGCGGATTAAAGCATGAAAAATTGCTTCTCGCGGCCCTGCATAGCGCATGGCTGAGGGATTAATTGCTAAAATTACTCGGTCTTGTGGGAAATATTTTTCCAACAGGATTTCGTAACAGCGCATCCGTACATCGGCGGGGATGTCATCTTCTTTTGTTGCGCCAACTAAGGGATGTAAAAACAATCCATCTACTATTTCTAAAGCGCATTTCTGAATGTATTCGTGAGCTCTGTGGATGGGGTTCCGGGTTTGGAATCCGACGATGGTTTTCCAGCCTTTTTCACGGAATAAAGCTCTCGATTTGGCTGGGTCAATTTGATATTTAGGAAACAGGGGATGATCCAGACGTTCCATTAGCCATACTGGGCCAGCGAGGTTAATAGGCCCGGATTTGTCTAGTACCTGCACGCCGGGATGTTTGAGGTCATCAGTTTTGTAAACGTTGATTGCCTCGATTTCTTTGCTGTAGGAATATTTTTCAGTTAGTTCTAAGATGCCTACAAAGTCGCCTTTGGGCGAGTCGAGGCGGACTAAGGTACCTTCTTTAAGGCGATCGCTTACTTCTTGGGAGACGGGAAGAGTGACGGGAATTGCCCAAGGCAGGCCGTTTGAGAGGTGCATATCGGCGACGACGGATTTGTAGTCATCGCGATTCATAAACCCTGTCAGGGGGCTAAAACCGCCGATCGCAATCATTTGTAAGTCGGAGAGGGCGCGATCGTCTAACTGAACTCGCGGTAGAGTCTCTGCTTTGTGGAAAAATTCTTGTCTCTGATCTAGTGTGGCAATACGGTTGATCAGTTGACCGCCGTGCGGCGGAATGCTATCTAAATACTGACTCATGTTAATTTGGGTTTTCAGCTTGTAGCTACCAGTGTCCATACTACCAAGCTCTGGGACTTTGGACTTACGCATTTGTAACGCCGCCCTCCCGGCGGTTGCTCATAACGCTGGGACGGCGGCGTTACGATCGCTTTTAGGTTTTAATGTTAAATTTTTGGGGATCGGCTCCCAATTTACCCACTGATGGCATCTCTGGCTGATTTCGAGTCAGGCGGTACGCGCAATGCGTGTAGATGTCTCCTACTCAGACAAGCCATTATTAACAAATAAATTGCCTCGCTCTCAATATTTTTAATAATGGGTATTCTCGTCCAGAATCTAATGCCATTATTTGCCAGTCTTGGCAAATAATTTCAAAGGGGTAAATCCAGCCGCGATTGTTAACTAACGTGAATTCGACGGAAAATTTAAGTACATTGGGTAATCATAATTCTCGGAGTTCCTTTCCTTTTAAACGCTGATTAAATCGAGATGGCAATCGTGTCGGAACCACGTTAGATAAATTGACATTCTCAATAATACTATTGACTTTGAACTGAGAATGCGTTACAAATTTGCTTAGCGGCTCCTTGGCTGTCTCTTCCGCCAACTGTGTAAGTCCTGACTGCGAGGAGTGTAAGGTAGAGCCGCTAATCTAGTAGAAAGCGACAAAAATTTTGAAAAACCTTCTTAAAAGCCAATGCAGCCAGATTCTCAAAAATCCCCTCATTTGCCTCTCGTCTCAGTCATTATCCCTGCATACAACGCTGAGCCATTTATTGAAGAAACGCTGAAATTTGTTCTCGCTCAAACTTATCGAGCAATTGAAGTTTTAGTAGTTGATGACGGTTCCCAAGATCGAACCCCTGAAATTGTTGAAGAAATTTGCCAAAAAGATTCTCGTGTCCGACTCCTGAAACAGTCAAATGCTGGAGTCGCTGCTGCTCGCAACTTAGGAATTGAGCACTCGAGAGGAGAATATATTGCTCCGATTGATGCTGATGATATTTGGTATCCTGAAAACATCGAAAAACAAGTTCAATGTATGTTGGAAGGAGGAGAAGAAGTAGGAGTCGTCTATTCGTGGACAGTAGACATTGACGAAGAGGGTTTCCTCAATGGGGACATCCACACTTTTATGATTGAAGGCGAAGTGTATGAAACCCTAGTCTGCCACAACTTTTTAGGCAATGCTAGCGCTTCAATGCTCCGGCGTTCTGCCTTGGAGAAAGTTGGCCTGTATGACAGCAGCTACAGAGAACGGAGTGCTCAAGGCTGTGAAGATTGGGATCTGTACCTGCGGTTGGCAGAATTCTATCAATTCCGAGTTGTACCGGAATTCCTAATTGGATACCGCAAAGTGTACAGCAGTATGTCTAGTAATTATACAGCAATGGCGAAGTCTCACACCTTAATGCTGCAAGATGTCAGGCAACGGCATCCTGAAATTCCTAACTTTCTCTACCGATTGTCTACCAGTAATTTTTTAATGTATTTAGCACGCCAAAGCAGCCGGAATGGTAGCGATCGCACCGCACTATTTTGGTTGTTACAAGCTTTAAAAACTGAGTGCATCTCGCCTTTGTTGCGCTATAGCTTTTATAGATTATTGAGTAAGAGCCTTTTAAACCTATTATCCCAGCGTGGGAAATCTCAGGAGGCTATAGAAAAACCTCTGAAAGCGCAAGAACAGACTTCTGCTGAAATTAAAATCAGCAGCCTAGATTTGCTAGTTGAAAGTAGGCGCAAAAATATCGCATTGATGGTGACGATTGGGAATATTATTCACGGCTCAATTTCCCGCCTAGTCAAGCGAAATCAAGCAAAGATGGACATCCTCCCTCCAATGAACGTTAGCGCCACTCCACCTGCAAAGGCAGAGTTGTCTTATGAAAAAAGAAATTCAGGCTATTAGAACTCTGCTCCCTCTCCTCAAAGTATATCCTTGGGCAATCCCGGCAATGATTTCCTTGGGTATGCTTGCTTCTCTTTCCGATGGCTTTGGCATTAGCTTATTCATTCCCTTTTTGCAAACTTTACAGCAAGAACAAGCTCAGGTTGTAACTGGCAATTCTTTCATTGATTCTCTCAATAAGATATTCGTTGCTGTCCCTGCTGGCTACCGCGTCTTAATCATCCCATTTTGTATTTTAGCCAGCATCATCATCAAAAACTTGATTGTCTATAGTAATTCTGTGCTTTTTGCTTGGTTAAACTCGCGAATTAGCAACAGATTGCGCTGCCAAATTTTCAACCAAACTTTAACCGTTAGCTACTCTTTTTTAGAGCGCAGCGAATCGGGAAAGATTATGAATATTTTGGCGACAGAGAGTTGGCAAACTAGCAAAGCTTTGAGTTTATTTGTTAACTTGATTACCTGTGCTTGTACGATTACTGTCCTGGCGACGCTGTTACTGCTTATCTCTTGGCAACTCACATTAATTATTAGTATAGCGCTGTTTTTTATCTCACAGTTCATCCAGTTTGTGACGCGCCGAGTCAAACATCTGGCACAGCAAGCTGTAGACGCTAATTCTCAGTTGGCTGTCCGTATGTGGGAGGGATTAGGAGGAATGAGAGCCATCCGCTCCTTTGGACGGGAACCTTACGAACAAGAACGCTTCGATCGCGCTTCCCAGCAAGTGCGAAACACCTTTTTGCAGCTCGATATCCTGGGAGGACTGATCAATCCACTCTATGAAGTTTTTTCCGCACTCCTCCTGCTAGCGATTTTAGCGATCGCCCTCCTGCAAAACCAGTCAGCTATGCCCACGCTGCTGACTTTTTTATTCATCCTCTACCGCTTGCAACCGCAGGTGCAACAGCTAGATGTCGCGAGGCTAGGTTTAGTTTCTACCGCCAGTTCTGCTGCACTGGTGATGGCTTTTTTAGACACTTCTGATAAACCTTACATCCGCTCTGGTACCGTTCCCTTTGACAAGTTGAAGCAGGCGATCTATTTTGAGTCAGTTTCCTTGACTTACAATCCTGAAGATCGGCCGGCAATAGAGGCTGTTTCCCTGGAGTTAAAACGCGGTCAAACCACTGCTTTAGTGGGGCCGTCGGGTGCGGGAAAATCGACCATTATCAGCCTACTGTGTCGCTTTTATGAGCCAACATCAGGAGAAATTTATGTTGACGACTGCCCCTTAAAAGAACTGAATTTAATCGACTGGCGGAAGGGGATTGCGATCGTCAGCCAAGATGTTCATATCTTTAGCGGGACGGTGAAGGATAATATCGCCTATGGGCGTTTAGAAGCAACGGAGGCAGAAATTTTTGACGCGGCAAAACTGGCCAATGCTCACGATTTTATCAGCCAACTGCCGGAAGGGTATGAGACGAAAGTAGGCGATCGCGGCGTTCGGCTTTCTGGCGGACAAAGGCAGCGCATCGCCCTCGCTCGCGCGATCGTCCGCGACCCGGATATTCTAATTCTAGATGAAGCAACGAATGCTCTCGATAGTATTGCCGAAAACTTGATTCAGGAGGCCCTCAGTACCCTCAGCCAGAATCGCACCGTTATTGTCATTGCTCACCGCTTATCGACAATTGAAAATGCCGATAAAATTATTGTCATGGAAAATGGCAGAGCGATCGAACAAGGCAACCTTCAGCAGTTGCTAAAACTTGACGGCCTCTTCGCCAAGCTTTATCACCTGCAACACCGCAACGTACAAAACTAAGTACAAAAACTAAGTACAAAACTAATAGTAATTTGGTTAATTACTTATGCCTTATCCCATCGTTGATATTGAAGTAACACAGCCGCTCCCAACTCTGACAATTTCTGAGGAAGATACAGGAATTGCCTTAGTGGTGAGGCGCAAAGATAAAGCTGTTGGTTTCATCATGCAGCCTCTTCCTGGCAAGAGCATCATTTCTCCTGAAGATTTAGCTAAAACGATCGAGCGGGAGGTCGGTGCTAAGTTACTTCAGGAAGCGATTAGAGAAGAGTTAAATTCTGGCAAAAATGATGATGCTTTTCCCTCGCTGACAGTAGCAATTTGTACCAAAGATCGGGTGGATAATGTAGCGCGGTGTCTGGAACATTTACTGAAGTTACAAACACCTATCTCTGGTGAAAAAGCTGAATTTGAAGTGTTAGTTATTGATAATGCACCGTCTGATGAAAAAACAAAAGAATTGGTAGATGGTCTGCCAAAAGTGCGTTATGTTCGAGAACCAAAACCTGGTTTAGACTTTGCTCGAAATCGTGCATTGCAGGAAGCAACTGGCGAAATATTAGCTTTTCTGGATGATGATGTCACCCCCGATCGCCAATGGCTAAACGGCTTGATGGAAGCTTGGGCAGAAAATCCCGATGCGGCTGGTTTTACAGGGTTAGTCCTACCTTATGAATTAGCAACTACAGCCCAAATTTTATTTGAAAGTCGAGGAGGTTTTCGGCGGGGCTTTGAGAAAATTCGCTATGGCAAAATCTTACCATATAACCCCTTATACCCCTGTGGTGCTGGCATATTTGGAGCTGGTTGCAATATGGCATTTCGCCGCGATGTCTTACTAAAATTAGGGGGATTTGATGATGCACTTGATACAGGTGCGCCCCTCCCAGGCGGTGGCGATTTAGATATTTTTTATCGAGTTGTTCGTGCTGGGTATCCCTTCGTTTATGAACCTCGCTATCTGGTGTTTCACCAACACCGCCGGGAATATGAAAAACTGCGCCGCCAGTATTGGAGTTGGGGGTTAGGTTTTATGGCTTTTGTGGTAAAATCCTATCAGACAGATCCTGGCAAGCGATCGCAGCTAATCCGGCTGATCGTTTGGTGGATTGGTTATCAGTTGGATGAATTGCAAAAAAGTATCAGGGGCTGTCATCCTTTGCCCCCAGGCATGATTTTAGCGGAAATGTGGGGCGGTATCGTGGGAATTTTTGGTGAGTACCCCCGTTCTTTAAAGCGTATCGAGCAGATTCGGCGGCAATTTGCCTAAAAAAGAAGATTTGCTTCAGAAATTTATTTCGCCTTGAATGCAGGAAACAGCACTTAGATATGAATAAGCTTCCGCCCATTGATATCGTCATTTGTACTTATAACAATGCTCTTCTTCTAGACAAAGCTCTATCAGCAATTTCCCAACAGCAAGTATCGCCAGAGGTAGAGTGGAGGGTGTTAATAGTCGATAATAACTGCACGGATAACACGCAGGAAGTTATCGAAAAATATCGAGTTTCTGGAACAATTCCGCACCTTTCTACAGGGTCAGAAACACAGCAAGGATTAACCTATGCTCGCCACTACGGCGTTCAAAATACAACCGCTGATTGGATTGCTTTCGTAGATGACGATTGCTTCCTGGCAGAAGATTGGGTGGAGCAAGCTGTTAAATTTGCTGCGACTCATTCTGACTGCGGGGCTTTTGGAGGTCGAGTAATTTTAGATTGGGAAAATTCGCCCCCTAAATATGTATTGAATTATGGGTACTCCTTCGCACAACAAGAACACGGTACAGAACCCCAAAAAAAATCTTGCCTAGTGGGAGCAGGATTAGTTCTTAATAGAGCAGCCCTGACTCATACTGGTTGGATTGATAAACCATTACTTCACGATCGCATCGGCACCAAGCTCATATCTGGGGGTGATGTAGAAATAGCTTTACGGATTTATGGCGCTGGATATGACCTTTGGTACACTCCTGATTGCAAGTTAAAACACTTTATTCCCGCTAGGCGTACTTCTCAACAATACCTGATAGATATTAACTATGGTCTAGGAACCTCTCAAGTTTTGGGCGATTCTCTTCTCTGGTCAGGCTCTTATCGAGATTGGCAGCTAAAATTTATTGGGGATGCAGTGAAAGCTTCTCAAAATATCGTAATTCAATCTTTAAGAGCGGCTTTGGGGCGAATGAATCCGGCAGAAGTAGAGATAAACAAAAGTTTTGTACGCGGTAAGTGGGCCGGAATTAACCGCATGATTCGCATGAGTCCAGAAGAACGAAGTTCGCTATTGGGGCGTGCAAAATTAGTCGTTTAGCCAGCTCATAAATCAATTGTTAGTTTAAGGTAATTTCTGTGAGCAACCCCTGGAAAGTTATTAACGTAGAGCTGAGTAAAGGCATTCCTTCCTTGCCTTTGATAACTGGTTATGGGGGCATTTACACCGTGTTTTGGTGGCATAATATACCCCTTGGTCAACAGGAGATTTTAGCCGATCAGTTGCCAATGTCAGCAACAGAATTGACTAATTTAGCCGTACAAGCAATTACCCCTACCATCGGTAGCCATTTGCTAGAACAAGGTTTTAAAGCGGCTTTGCCAGTTATTTCCAAGAATCCGACACGCGATCGCCCGCCTGAGTTTCAAGCTCTCATGGCTTTGGAACAACCCCTGATGAAGCTCGATAGGCACTTTTCAAACTTAAATACTGAAACTGTTTCTGTTATAATCTGTACTAGAAATCGACCAGAACAATTAGAGAGATGTTTGCGATCGCTCCAAAACTTATCCCATCCTCCCCACGAAATTATTGTTGTTGACAATGCTCCCAGTTCAGATGCTACGCAACAATTAGTTGCAAAAATACCAGAGGTTAAATATGTCTTAGAACCTCGCCCTGGTTTAAGCGTGGCCCGCAATACTGGCATCCGCCATAGTACAGGCAATATTATTGCTTTTACTGATGATGATACGATCGTTCATCCTGATTGGATTGCCAGAATTGCTCAAAGTTTCAGTGGCGATCGCACCGTCGCCATGACCGGACTGATTCTACCAGCAGAACTCGAAAACGAAGCCCAATTAATTTTCCAAAAAGGTCATACTGGTTTTGGGTGGGGATACCGTCCTACGACCTTTGATACTCAATTTTTTGAGGAAATGAAGCCTTTAGCTGTCCCCGTTTGGCGCATTGGTGCAGGGGCAAATATGGCTTTCCGGCGCGAACTTTTTGATAAAATTGGATACTTTGACGAACGGTTGGGAGCAGGCGCTTCTGGGTGTAGTGAAGACTCAGAAATTTGGTATAGAGTGCTTGCAGAAGGCTGGTTTTGTCGCTATGAACCAACAGCAGTCGTTTACCACTACCACCGAGGCGATCTGGATAGCTTGAAACATCAAATGTATCACTATATGCGCGGACATATCGCAGCGCTTTTTGTACAGTTTGAACGTTACAAGCACTGGGGTAACTTGCGTCGGGTTTTCATCGCTTTACCTAGATATTATGTCAAGCGATCGATCGTGGGAGTGTTAACAGGATTTAGAGGAGTCAATAGAACCTTTTTTTCAGAAGTCCTCGGCTGTTTTGCCGGAGTCAAATTTTACCTGCAAAATCAGGGAAATAAAAACCATTAATTTTAAAGCAACAGGAGAAGAAGAGAATGACAACCGTTGAACAGCAAAAGACCGAAGCCAAAAAAGAAAACTTAGGTCATTTTTTATCCCGTAACCCTTTCCCTCATGCCTTAACGCAAGGATTTTTTTACCGGGAAAAGATGCGGGCAATTTACCGAATTGCCCCTGACCTGCCCTTGAAAGAAGTATTAGAAGTAGGCGGCGGCCAAGGCGGATTGACGGCTTTACTCTATCCGCAAGCGCAGATTACTAATATTGACCTCGATCCGAAGTATGCAAATGCCCCTTGTAACCAACAGGAAAAAGTTCGCTTTATCTGCGGTGATGCGACGAATTTACCCTTTGACAATGAATCTTTTGATGTAGTAACGATGTTCGACGTGATCGAGCACGTTCCTGACGATCGAAAAGCAATCTCAGAAGCCCTGCGAGTGCTCAAACCTAAAGGATTTTTATTAATTAGCACTCCTAACGAAAATTGGCGTTTTCCTTACTATGAATTTATGAAACCGCTTTGCCCGCCTGAAGCGGAGGTGATGGCAGAATGGGGTCATGTCCGGCGGGGATATACCTTGGATGATTTGACAGCATTAGTAGGTTTGCCTTGCCAGAAATATGCGACTTTTATTAATCCTTTAACAGTCCTTTGTCATGATGTTGCTTTCTCCCGTTTATCTCCCCTCAAGCGGCAATTTTTATGTACTGCACTCAGTCCTTTAACCTGGGTAAGTTATTGGCTCCATAAACCTGAATCATTGGGGACAGAAACTGCATATGCTTGGCAAAAGCCAGCCTAATTAATTATCCATGCTTCAACCAATCAAGCAACAACAATAAAATTCATGAACTTGATGAATACTCAGCTTAAGGGAAGGTTAAAAAAACATCTTTCATTCTTTATTTGTTGGCTATTAAAGCATCAACAATTAATCGCTATTGTTATCGTGTTTATCCTTAGCTATAGTGTCTTTTTGTTTCGTCTCCACTTGCCTACAATTCGGATGTGGGATGAATCTAGATTAGCTGTAAATTCACTCGAAATGCTCCTTAATGGTAATTTTTTAGTGACTCATTTTGATGGAAAACCAGATATGTGGAATACCAAACCACCCCTATTAATCTGGTTGATGGTAGCTTCCATGAAAATATTTGGTGTGAACGAATTTGCCCTGCGATTTCCTTCGGCAATAGCGGGGATAGCTACGACCTTCATTTTATTAAAATTCTGCAATAGTTATTTTCAAAATATTAAAATTGGTCTGGTCAGCGCTCTAGTTTTAATCACCAGTATTGGATTTGTAGGAGAGCACGTTGGCAGAACAGGAGATTACGATGCTCTGCTTGTGCTTTGGATAGTCATTTATTCACTATCCTACTTTAGCTATTTGCATAGTGATATACCGAAAAAGCGCTATCTATATTTGGTTCTAACAACTATTGCCTTAGTCTTAGCAGTTTTAACTAAAAGTATCGCTGGATTGATGTTTTTACCGGGACTTTTAATTTATACGGCTTGGCGAAGAAAAATTAGAAAAATTTTATTTGCACGAGAAAGTTATTTAGCAGCTACATTTTTTATACTTGCAGTGTCTAGTTACTATCTGTTGAGAAATTATTATAACCCTGGTTATATTAAAAGTGTTTTAGAAATTGAAGTTACAGGGCGATATTTATCATCATTGGAAAACCATAAAGGCGAATTTATTTTTTATCTCGAAGGTCTTTTTAACTCAAAATTTATTCCTTGGATTTATTTTTTGCCAGCCTGCTTTATTGTGACTCAAATGAGTGCTATAGCACAGTTAAAAGAACTTAGCTTATTTGTCTCTGTACAAATAATCTGTTATTTACTAATCATTTCTAGCGCTCAAACAAAATTGCCTTGGTATGATGCACCTTTATATCCGATGATGTCTTTACTGATTGGCTTAGGAGTTGCAGAGTTTTTGCAGAGCATCGCTAATTACTATACCATTAGCAATAAGAATTTAAAGGTAGCTTTTTCAGCTTTAATGATAATTGTGTTATTCTCATTGCCCTATCTTGATATGTTGTATATAAAAATTTACAGGCATCAGGGAATGATCTATGATTGGAGCCAAAAAAATGACCCACAACTAATGTATGGTTCGTACTTTAAGCAACTGCAACAAGAGCAACCAACACTGAAAAAGTTTTATGTAGCTAACAATGATGATTATAATGCTCATCTGCTATTTTATACAAAAAAATACAATCATTTCAACAATAATGAGATTAATGTATTGCCTGCAAAGCATAGTTTTATGGGGGGTAATATAGTGGTCAGTTGTAATCCTGAAATTAAACAATATTTAGAACATAAATATAAATTAAATTTGCTCCATACCAACGGTTTTTGCCAGACCAATTCAATTGGATTATAAAGTGAGAAGATGTTGCTTTCTCTCGTTTATCTCCTCTGAAGCGCCAATTGTTGTGTACAGCTCTCAGTCCTCTAACATGGACGAGTTATTGGCTGCACAAACCAGAATCACTGGGGACAGAAACTGCTTATATTTGGCAAAAATAGGGAGAGAAATCAGGTTTAATTAACCCTCTATTCCTGATAGTTTGGTTTCCATTTATAGCGCCAAAAAAATTAGGTAGAGAGAATTTTTCTGGCTGGGATTTATCAAACCTTGCTAGTGTTGCGAGTCAGATTTGCGGAACCTGCGCTCAAGAGCGATCGCACAAAAATTGCCGCAGTTGCACGCCGATCGCCTCCAGAGAAAAATGAGTTTCCACCCGGATGCGCGCCCGCTTACCCAATTCTCGCCCCCAAGCTCGATCGTCTAAAATGCGACCGATCGCCTCTGCCAAAGCGGTTGCATCCTCGCGGGGCACAACAATCCCCCCATCAGCTTCGCCCCCTTCAAAAATGTCCGGCACTCCCGGTGCATCTGCCGCTACCACCGGCAACCCGCAAGCCATCGCCTCCAGCGGTGCAACCGGAAAACCCTCATGCCGCGAAGCCAGAGTATAAACGTCAGCCGCCGAGAGGTACTGTCGCATCAAAGCGCGATCGCGCACATATTCATTCACCCAAATAATGCCCGGAAGCTGCATCTGAGCAAGCCGTTGGCTTAATTCCTCCGCATCGCTGCCAGTCCCTACCAACAACAGCCGCAAATCTCGGCCTGGGCGATCGCTACATACCCGTTGCCAAGCTGCCAGTAAAATATCTAGCCCCTTGCGGCGGATATCAATCCGCCCGTGACAGGCAACAATTTCAGCCTCACTGGGAAAACCCAGCAATTGTCGAGCTTCAGTGCGATCCATTGGCTGCCACAGTTCCAAATCCAGGGGATTAAAAATGCGGGCAATCTTGGCAGCAGGCACGCCATAGCGAGTCTGCACGCGCTCTACCTCGGTTTGGGAAGCAATAATTAAACCCGCGCTTGCTTTCAGGGCGATCGGACGCGATAAGCCTTCCCAAGGACTAACCTGAAAATCGCCCCCCTGAAACGTGGCAAAAACAGGCAGTCCCATCTGCCACCCCAACCAACTGCAAGCGTCGAAGCGCGGGTACTCGTATTCTTGACAGAGAATTGCTTGACAGTTTTCCCGTCGCAGTTCCTGCGACAGCAACCCCAACGGTGTAGCCAGGTAAGGAGCCACGCTTTTCACCCCCGTCAACACCAGACGGCGAATGCCTCGAACCTCTCCAAACATATCTTGAACCGTCCACCCTTGAGGGTTGACCATCTGGCGGCGGGCAGCTTGGTAGAGCTCAGGTGCTGGGAGGGCGCAGATTGTTGCTCCTGTGTCTTTGTGGGTGTAGTACACAGGTTCCTTGACGCTGCCCAAAATACAGAAGAGGACTGTCCGCACCCCTGCCTGACGCAGCGCCTCAATGTAGCCAAACATCCAGCCGCCCGTTATTTCGTTACAGAAAGCTTCAAAGGAAATCCCAATGGTATCTAAAAAATCTTCGATTAAATCGCCCCAATGCAGAAGGGCGATCGTTGGTTCTACTGAGCTATTATCAAACTTCATTTACTTTTTTATCAACTATCCTTATATAATATCTAGTAAACAAGATCCTACAGCTACAGAAATGTTACGGACTTAGTAGCCGTTTAACCATAGACTTAACTTTGAAGAGCAATAGTTGTAGCTTTTTTTAGAAAAAAGATGTAAAAGCTTAACAATTACTTGACAGAACAAAACTAGCAAGTTATAAAAAAATAGGACTCGCATCAGAGTGAAATCTAAACAACGAATTTTTAGATACTTGATTTGTGGAATTATTACAGCAATTTTCAATGTTGTGTTAATTTATCTCATCATTGAAACCTGGAAATTGAATACACAAATTCTCCGCAATTTTGCCAATATTATGGCAATTGAAGTTTCTTTGATTTTTAGTTTTTTTGTCTATCGAACTTGGGTTTGGGTAAGCCATGACTCAAGCTGGCAAGAAATTCTATGGCAGCAGATCCCTCGCTACCACATCTCTTGTGGATTAGTGGTTGCTACTCGCAGCTTCTTGATTTTTCCTATTTTAGAGGGATTAAAAGTAAATTATCAAATTAATACCTTAATTGGTATTATTCTCGGCTCTGTTATTAACTATGCGATCAGTGAAAAATGGGTATTTAAAAAAAATAAAAATTCCGACCAATCAGGAGATAGCCAATAATTAAAATGAATTCAGCAAACATCCCCCCTACTCGAGATAATCCCGATCTAATCCTGAGTCAAATTTTAGGAATTCGAGAGCAATATCGAGATCTGTATTGGAAAAACCGCGATGCCATCTATCAAGATAGACTGCTATGGAGAGCGCAAACTTTTCGTCATCTAGTTCACCTGATTCCGGGTCAAACTATCTTAGAAATTGGTTGTGGTGAAGGTCTTTTTACAGAACAGCTTCTCAAAGTATCTCGCGGAGAAAATCCGATCGCAGCAGTCACATTTACCGAAATTCCTAAACCAGAAGCTTTGCTTTCTTCAGTTGAGTTTATCAATGCAATCTCTCTGCCGGAAGCCCTTGAAGGACGGCATTTTGATTTAATTGTGGTAATGGATTTATTGGATAAGCGAAATAGCGCCTGGTTTCTCCAAAAAGTTTATGAACTCCTAAATCCGGGCGGTCAAGTCATTTTTTATGACAGTAATCCCTGGAATATCGTTCTGAAATTACGTCGCTTTATTTCTAAATTTATTGGCAAAAAAGATCCCCGGAAACTTCTTAATCGTCCAGAATTATACGAATTAATTTCCGAAATTGGCTTTATTAGAATCTTTGCCATTTTCAACGACTTTGTTTACGCTCCCCTCACCAAAGACTTAATTTGGCTATTACGCAATCTTTCCATTATTCTAGAAAATACTCCTGGGTTAAGAACCCTCGCTGGCTCCATTCTCATTCATGCTCAAAAGCCACCTCGAATTATTGAAAGCCCTCAAATCTCTCTATGCGAACACGAGCAGTTACGGGGAGCTATTTCTGTTGTCATTCCCTGCCATAATGAGGAGATGAACATCGAACCTCTCATTACTCGGCTCAAGGTTTTTTTCGGGGATTATCTACACGAAATTATTCCCGTAGATGACAATAGTCAAGACACCACTCGTGAAGTGATTCAACGTTTAGCAGACGCAGATCCCTTGATTAAACCTGTCTTCCGCGTTCCACCCAATGGCGTAGGAAGAGCTCTTGCGGATGGCTATCGAGTAGCAACAGGGCAGTATATTTTATCAATGGATTGTGATTTTCAGCATCTTCTTCCAGAAATTCGCGATTTGTTTGACCAGGCAAATCAGGGCTATGATGTAGTAGTTGGCAGTCGTTTTTCCCGCCATAGCGTATTGCTTAATTACCCTTTACCTAAAATTATTGCTAATCGAGGATTTCATCTCTTAGCACAGATATTATTCCTACGTCATTTTCGGGATTTAACCAATAATCTTAAACTGCTACGGCGAGAGGTAGTTGAGAACCTAGAACTTACTCAGCCAGGATTTGCCATCAATGCAGAGACAGGACTGCAACCTTTGTTGAAAGGTTATTCACTCATTGAAGTTCCCATTTCTTGGATCAATCGTACCCCAGATATGGGGATGTCATCGTTTCGACTGATCCGAGTAGGTGGAGGATATGGGCAAGTCTTGTGGCAATTGTGGGTAAACAATCTTTGGAAGAAAAGGCGCTAAAAATGCCAATTTCGCGCATTCAAAATCTAGTTAGTAACAATACATTAGGATAATACTTCTATGTCTATTGTTTCCAGCGATCGCAACGCCAAGCTATTCGTGTGGGGTACTTGGTTAGTAATGGTAATAGCTGCTTTTATGTGTTTAGTAAACTATGGGAGAAATATTCCCCTAGCAGAAGATTGGTTCTTGGTTAAGCCCTTGACAGGAAATGAACCCCACCTACTTAGTTGGTTATGGCAGCAGAATAATGAACATCGCATCCCTTTACCACGCCTAATTTTGTTAACTTTGCTCAAGTTTACTAACGGTGATTTTCGTTCAGGGATGGTACTTAATGTCTTGACAGTCGCTTTTGTGGCTGCTGCTGCTATTCAAGTCGCTAGATCTTTACGAGAGGGGAAAACCAGCTATGCGGATGCTTTTTTTCCGATCGCTTTATTAAATCTCAGCAATTGGCCTAATCTGTTTTGGAGTTGGCAGTTTACCCAAGTCTTACCTACTGCCCTCACCTATATTATAGTCTTTATCTTGGTGATTCAACCCACTCTAACAATGCCTTTAGCAGTAGTAATTGCTGGAGTAAGTTTAGTTGCACTTCCCTTTTGTGGAGCGAATGGGTTGTTATTAGTCCCTGTGTTTGCACCTTGGTTCATCTATCGTGGGTTTGTCAACTGGTACGCTACTGATTCCCAAGATAAACAGCGATGGACGAGTATGCTTTCAATCAGCTTGGCAGCGATTGCCTTGTGTTTAATAGGTGTATATTTTATTGGCTATCAACGTCCCACTTGGAATCCCCCCAGTCCCGGTTTAGGAGCGACACTCCAAACAGTTGCTAAATTTTTAGCTTACAGTTTCGGAGCCGTTTCTGCTTATTCGTGGAGTTTTTTTGTACTGATAGCTTTTGGAATTTTTATTCCTACTTTGGTAATAGTCATTTTAGCTATTATCCGCCATCAAGGTTTTGAGAGACAGCGAGCTTTGATGATGCTCTTATTATGTGGTGTTTTCGGTGTTTATTCCTTAGCAGTAGGTCATGGTAGAGCTGGACTGGTTCCCTCTCAAGGATTCCCCATTCGATACGTAATGTTTGCAGTTCCCATGCTGTGTATAGCCTTCTTTATTTGGGAACTGTATGGCTCTCGAAAATGGCAACAAATTGTCCCGTGGGGACTCTTTTTATGGATGTTGTTACTACTGCCTTTAAATACCCTAGCCGGGTTTGGGATGTTTGGCAATTGGTATGATGGTGTGATGGACTCAGTAGAACGAGATATTGCCAATGGAATTCCCCGATCGCTCATCGCTAAGCGTCACCGAGATTCTCTTATTCACTGGTGGAGCGATGGCGAATTAGCAGATAATATGCAAATGCTTTACCAAGATCGAGTCGGAGTTTTTGCCCAAATGCGAGAAGATCCGGGTAATAATTATGATGAAAATCTTGCCCAGTAAAAGAGAATCTATTTCAGCCATTTAAGAACTGCTCTAGCCTATAAATTCTACCTAATTGTACTGGAAAGCATTTCCTTAAGGACTTCAACTAAAACATCATTATCCTCTGTTAAGTCTACGACACGCAAAAGCCCGGAAGCAACTAAATTTTTGGCTTGTTCCCCTGACTCTTGACTGCTGATTTCGGGTGACAATCTGCTCTCTAACCCCTCCTCCCTCGCTTCCGCGCGAATTGCCTTGGCCAATTCATCGGCCGTCCGCCCAGTACCAGCAATCACCAGCACTGGCCGTCCCGCTCTCACGCTTTCCTCAGCATCCCGCCAGGTAACTTTCCCGCCGTTAATGAGTACCGTAACTGATGGCTCTCCATCGGCTAACAGGGTTGCTAAATCAGCCATCCAAGGGCATTCTTCTCCCCATGCTGCGCCGGGAACTAGCACGAAATGAGTGTGATGCTGCTCTAACGCTGTCCCTTTAGCCGGGGGGAGATGGGGGTAAGGGATGGCTACTTTTCCAGAGGGAGCCACGCCGATCAGGGGGAATGTTGTGCCTGTTGCAGCACGGGATTGGCCCATCAACTGCATGATACCGGTATCGGTGCCACCGTCCACAACAGCCGCGCCCAAGGACTGAGCTAGGGGAGCGAGGACTTTGACAAATAACAAATTCAGGCGGGTCATATCCTCTGGGGTGATGCCACTGGCTCCACCTACTAGCACCAATATGGGGCGCGGGCCTTTAAGTCCAATTTGACTGAGAGCAATGGACAAATCAGTTGAACGGTTGACTGGAATGGCTTCTGTCATTAGTTCAATGACATCTGCTTTTTGCCCGTTCCCAAAATCCAGCGTGAAAGGCTGTTTTTTTCCCGTTGGAGGGTGTGTTTCAATTCCCGTTAGGAATTCAGACATTTTTGTAGTGAAGAGAGAGATTTATTACGCTTAATAGGGATTTATAACTATTTGAAACTAGATGCTTTTTATCAGAAGATCCTATATTTGGTTAATTTAACCAAATGAGTCTGTTTTTTGTCAAGAAAGTTTGATGGCTAATCTTTAATCTCGTAGTGCAGAGCGGGGATTAAATACTGCGTCAAGGTAAAAGCGTCTACTCCTAACTCTGTGCGCTCAATGGCTGCAAGTATTCCAGCTTGTGCGTGCCACCAAACTGCTGTTTCTACTACTGATTCTACAGGCTCATCTTTAGCTGCGGCTTGGGCCCAAAGTCCTGCTAGCAAACCTGTGAGTACGTCGCCGCTACCGCCTCTAGCGAGGGCGGGAGTGCTTTGGGGATTAATTAGGGTAGAGAGGTTGCCGATCGCATCTTTCCAAGAGATGCAAACTCTAGCTCCTTTCAACAATACTACAGCACCGCTGAGCTGAGCGGCTTGTTGAGTCACTGTCACGCGATCGCCCATTTTATCGGCTAAATCTGGAAATAAACGCTTAAATTCCCCTGGATGTGGTGAGAGCGCTGTTGGGGCTTTCCGTGTCGATAAGGTGGGAATAGTGCCGAATTGGGCGAGGATATTCAAACCGTCAGCGTCTAGGATTAGGGGGCGATCGCTTTCTAATATACTTTTTACTATAAGTGCGGCTTCTGATGTGAGGCCAGGGCCGACCGCGATCGCGTCGTAAGTAGCGAAATCTAAGCCTACTGGCAACTCCCTAATTGCGCCGTCTGTCGTCTCTGGACAGCCTATAACTAGCGCTTCTGGCAATTGAGCGGCTACCAGCAGTTTGAGGCTTTCTGGGACGGCAATTGAGAGCATTCCAACGCCACTGGCACGAGCTCCCAGAGCGGCCAAAATCGCTGCACCACTGTAGCGGCGGGAACCTGCGACTATGAGCAAATGGCCGTTTGTATATTTGTGAGAGTCGGGGCGGCGGGGAAGGGGAAGGTGTGCGATCGCAGATGCTTTGACAATGCGCTTTACGGCCAGAGATTCGCCGAGGACAGCGGTTATATCTGCGATCGGGATATCAAAATCAATTAATTCTGCTTTACCTATATATTCTAAAGCTTTGTCTTGCAAAAAAGCTAGCTTCCACAAACCCAAACAAAAGGTATTAGTAGCACGGATAGCCGTTCCCAAAACTGCTCCGGTATCGGTGTGTAATCCCGATGGAATATCAATACTAAAAACTGTTTTTTTCCAGCTATTAATTTCTTCGATAGCAGCCGCAAATGGGTTAATTATTTCCCGTTCTAAGCCAAACCCAAACAAGCCATCTATCAGCAAATCGCATTTTGTTAAACTTTCAATATTCTCAAAATAGGGAATATTTAAAGACCTCACATACTGAGCGTGAAAACTTGTTAAGTCTTTCAGTTTATCAAAAGGGCAATAGATAATTACCTGATAGCCTTGGAAGTACAACTCGCGGGCTACAACCAAAGCATCACCGCCATTATGTCCAGGGCCAACTAACACGCCAATAATCGGTAAAGAGAAAGGGGCAATATTTTTTGCTCTTGACTTCCAGACTTCTTGAATCCGTCTAGAAATCAAACCAGCTACTTTTTCCATTAAAGCTGCAACTGGCATTCCCGCAGCAAAGATGCGTCCTTCAATCTCGCGCATTTGCTCAGCCGTGACAACAAATTGGTCAATATTATTTGCCATTGTTTATAAAAAATTTCTGATGAGCTAATCGTTAACAGTTAACCGTTAACAGTATTGTAGGGTGTTTCAGTTCAAAGCGTCTCCCGTGTAAACGAACTATTTGCTTTACTCGCACCCTACTTGCTTAGTTAGTCGTTTAAATGCGAGCGAATACCATAAAACTTACTAAGTGGCTGTAAAGTTTTATTAAAGAAAATCTCACCCTTTCCCATAATATTACATAGAAAATTACAGTAGATTTACTATGGTCATCTTTCTAAAGTACGATATATTAAAAAAAATTTCGTGAAAGTCGAGTTCAGTTCTGGCCAGCAATATTAGTAGGGTGCGTCAGCTAAAATAGACTCCGCTGAAAAGAGAAATGCTGATGTCCTGACGCACCAAGAAAACCGATCGGTAGAAAATACACAACAAAAATTAACCAGGTACTCTATCGTGAACAAGCAAATTATCTTCGTTGATGAGTCTGTACAGGATTATCAAAGCCTTATTCAAAACGCCGATGCCGCTCAAATTTTCATTTTAAATGACAAGTTAAGCGGCATCGATCAAATTACAAACGCCTTAGCAGCTCAAAAAGATATTGCAGCAATTCATATCCTTTCTCACGGCAGCCCAGGCAGTTTAAAACTCGGTGCAGACGTACTCAATGGGAAGGATATAGAAACTTTCAGCAATCAGATAAAACAGTGGGGAAATGCCTTAACAGAAAATGGCGACATCCTATTATATGGATGCGAAGTAGCAGCAGGAGAAATTGGGTTCAAATTTGTTAAAGAACTGAGCGAATTAACAAGAGCCGATGTAGCTGCATCTAATAATATTACAGGCAATGCAGAATTAGGAGGAGACTGGAAATTAGAAGTCAAACAGGGGAACATAGAAACTCAACCCCTGAACGTTCCCAACTACAGCTACACCCTAGCACCAACAGGAGTAGCAGATAACAAAGCCTTGCTGGTCAGTGGAGCACCAACCGCCACAAAAATAGATGTTTTAGCCAACGACACCGGCACCGGAAAGCTGAACGTCCAAAGCATCGTTACTGCCCCCACCAACGGCACTGCAATTATTAATGACGCGATTTATGTCGGCGGCAGTTTCACCACCATCGGCGGAGTTGCACGCAACAGAATCGCTCGGTTGAATAGCGATGGGACGGTAGATACCACCTTCAACCCGGATGCGGATAGTGATGTCTATGAGCTCGCCATAGACAGCAGTGGCAACCCTATAGTAGGCGGCGATTTCACTAACATCGGCGGACAACCCCGCAACCGAATCGCCAAATTAGACCCCACAACTGGTCTTGCCGAAACCACCTTCAACCCAAATGCGAATCTTGGTGTCTATGCGATCGCCATAGACAGCAGTGGCAACCCCATAGTGGGCGGCACTTTCACCAACATCGGCGGACAATCCCGCAACCGAATCGCCAAATTAGACCCCACAACTGGTCTTGCCGAAACCACCTTCAACCCAAATGCTAATAATTTGGTTGGTGCGATCGCCATAGACAGCAGTGGCAAACCTATAGTGGGTGACAATTTCACCACCATCGGCGGACAATCCCGCAACCGAATCGCCAAATTAGACCCCACAACTGGTCTTGCCGATGCTACCTTCAACCCAAATGCGAATAGTTTTATTCAGGTGATCGCCATAGATAGCAGTGGCAACCCCATAGTGGGTGGTAATTTCACCAATATCGGCGGACAACCCCGCAACCGAATCGCCAAATTAGACCCCACAACTGGTCTTGCCGATGCCACCTTCAACCCGAATGCGGATAGTTATGTCAGAGAACTCGCCATAGACAGCAGTGGCAACCCTATAGTAGGCGGCGATTTCAACAGCATCGGTGGACAACCTCGCAACCGTATCGCCAAATTAGACCCCACAAGCGGTGTCGCTCATGCTACCTTTGACCCGAATGCGAATGGTGCTGTCTATGCGATCATGATCGACAAAGGTAGAGAAATCATCTACACCCCCAACGCCAACTTCAACGGTGTAGACACCTTCACCTACACCGCCAAAGACAGCAGCGGCACTAGCAGCCCCATCACCGTCACCGTCCTCGTCAACGACTCCCCTACACTGGATAACACTGGCACACCCACCCTCAACGCCCAAAACCAAAACGACAGCGCCAGTACAGGCACGCTAATTAGCACCATCATCAGCAACAGTGCCGGAATCACCGATCTAAACGCCAGTGCCTCCCAAGGCATCGCCATCAGCGCCTTAGACACCGCTAACGGCACTTGGCAATACACCACCGACGGCACAACCTGGACAAACGCCCCAGCCGTTTCCGCCACCAACGCCTTACTCCTAGCCAGTAACGCCAACACCAGCCTCCGATTCGTACCCAACACAGGTTACAACGGCACTATCACCAATGCCATTACCTTCGCCGCCTGGGATCAAATAGTTGGCACAAATGGCGGTGTCGCCGACTACACCACAGACCGAACTAATAACACCACATCCAGCGTTTTTAGTAGCGCCACAGAAACCGCCGACATCACCATCAACCCCGTACCCACCATCACCAGTGTTAATGCCACCACCGCAGACGGCAGTTATGGCATCGGTACAAACATCGACATCACTGTTCAATTCTCTCAAATAGTCAACGTCACGGGTACACCACAACTGAGTTTAGCCGGTGCAACTCCCGTCGCCAGTTACCTCTCAGGAACAGGTAGCAACACATTAACATTCCGGTACACAATAGCAGCCGGAGATAACAGTGCCGACTTAGATTATGCTTCCACAACTGCCTTATCTTTAAGCGGCGGTACTATTAAGAATGCTGCCACTGCTGATGCCATCTTAACCTTACCCACTCCCGGCGCTGCGAACTCATTAGGTGCAAATAAAGCCCTAGTAGTTGATGGCATTGTACCAACTGTCACCATTAATCAAGCAACAACACAAACCGACCCGACAGCAACTTCACCTATCAACTTTACCGTCACTTTTAGCGAACCTGTCGCTGGTTTCGATGCCAGTGATATCGACTTAACTGCAAGTACAGCCACAGGAACATTAACACCAACCATCACAGGTAGCGGCCCTGTTTACAACGTCGAAGTCAACGGCATGACAGCGGGAGGTAATGTTATTGCCAGCATCAAAGCTAACGGCGTTACCGATACAGCAGGTAATAACAATACTGCCAGTACAAGTACAGACAATACCGTTGCTTATAACGACACATTCCCCACAGTTACATCCATCAACCGCGTTAATACATCTCCCACTGCTGCGACTACCGCCACCTACGAAATCAAATTCTCAGAAGATGTTACAGGTGTAGATGTTTCTGACTTTACTTTAGTACCAAATGTTGTAACTGGTGCAACTATTGGCACTTTAACTGCTGTTGATGCTAAAACTTACCAACTGCAAGTTAATACAGGTACGGGCAGCGGTTCAATTGGGTTAAATTTAGTTGATGATGATAGTATCAAAAATAGCCTGGGAGTAGCATTAGGCAGTGCAAATGCTGGCAATGGTGACTTAACGGGACAAGTTTATGACATTGACAAAACTCCGCCAACTGCTAGTTTAAATGCTGTTGCTGATATTACGACAGCCGGAGGTACAAGTCAAAGTTTGACTGTCACTTTCAGCGATACTAATGCTGTCGATGTTTCAAGTTTGGACAGTTCTGATGTTTTGATAAATTGGTCAGGCGGTGACATTCCTGCTACTTTTGTCAGTGTCGATACTAATAGTAATGGTACGCCTCGGAGTGCAACTTATTCATTTACTCCTCCAGGCGCAAGTTGGGATGAGCTTGATAATGGAACTTACACTGTGAAGTTGCAAGCAAGTCAGGTTAAAGATGCACTTGGTAATCCGGCTGTTGCTGCTAGCTTAGGAACTTTTAATGTTGCGGTTCCGGTGCCGACTGCAATGCCAACGCCAATTCCAACACCAACGCCAACACCAATTCCAACACCAACGCCAATTCCAACACCAATTCCAACACCAACGCCAACGCCCATTCCAATTCCAACACCAACGCCAACACCAATTCC
>NZ_JAQMUA010000481.1:0-4109 GCF_028330895.1 Kamptonema animale CS-326
ACATCCCAGGAGATAGAAAGTGAATATTTTTGGCATTGGTCTACCGGAGATGGGCGTAATTTTGGTAGTAGCCCTGTTGATATTCGGCCCGAAGAAGTTGCCAGAAATCGGTCGTAGTATGGGAAAAGCCCTTCGCGGATTTCAGGACGCTTCGCGAGATTTTGAATCAGAGTTTAAGCGAGAAGCACAGCAGCTAGAGGAGGCGGTAGCAATTACGAAGCCTGAAGCTGAAAAAGTGACCGCAACTCCTAAAGACGACATTACTGGCAGTTAAGCACTCAAGATCATGAACGAGGCTACACCGCCGAAGGTTTTGGTAATTCCCCAGTTGATAGTTGGCCTGGGGAATCCAGAACCCAAATATAACCGCACCCGGCATAATATCGGTTTTGCCGCCGTTGACGCTTTGGCGAATTCTTGGCAAATATCGCTTTCGGAGAATCGCAAGTTTCAGGCGGAGTTTGGCGAGGGTATGGGGCCGCAAAGGGAGAAAATTCGGTTGCTGAAGCCACTGACTTACATGAATTTGTCTGGTCAGGCAATTCGTGCGGCGATAGATTGGTACAAGCTACCGCCAGAGTCGGTGCTTGCGGTTTACGATGATATGGATTTGCCTGTGGGAAGGTTGCGGCTGCGGCTATCTGGTTCTGCGGGGGGTCATAATGGTATGAAGTCTGCGATCGCACATCTCGGTACTGACAAATTCCCGCGCTTGCGAATTGGCATTGGTAAACCCCAATCCTCTAGCAATGATAAAGAAACTATTTCTCATGTTTTAGGCAAATTTTCTCTAGAGGAGAGCCAGTTAATGGATAAGGTGCTTAAACTGGTAGTAGAAGCAGTAGAGCTGAGTCAAAAGCAGGGGGTAGAAAAAGCGATGAGTCTTTATAATAGTCGCACGGTTGCAGAAACAATAGGGTGAGTTCTAGATTACCTAAAACGACTGCTTATGTCCGCGTTACTCGCCAGTCTTGGCAACAAGGCACTATTGAAGGCGAGGTGAGCGCTGGTGCTTTTGAGTGGCAGTTTCAATGGCGATTTCGAGAGGAGAAGACTTTGGTAATTGAGCCTTCTCAAGGTCGCGCTTTAATTCAGGAACCGTTAAATCGTTTTCTGGAAAAATGGGATTATCAGTTAGAACCTGGGGGCGATTATTCGTTTACAATTCGCGCTCAGTTTTAGGTTGAGAACTTTGTGAGAGTGCGAAAGTATTGAACTTACTAAAAAGTTAGCTAGAGGAATTTTCCGATTTTATTCCAAGGAATTTGGTTCAATATATTGGTGATTTGCTCGGACAAAACATTGACCTGGTTTCAAATTCACTCGCATCCAGGGTTTCCCGCTAGCATCTCGCTGAATCACTACGACTTCATCGGAGCCACCACGACCAAAACTAGCAGCTTCTATTAGCTGATTTTTAGTAAATCTTCGCACAATTTGGTTTTGAGTTCCAGGGGCACGACGACAGTTAAGAAGGGTAGTAATAACTATCCATGAACGGTGTTCGTAGTAAGCTCCTTCCATTTGTTTACCGTTGACATCTTTCCTCTGAATTGTGTTGTAATCGCCATTGCGATCTGGTGAGGGATTCTGGTCAATTTGAGCTAAGGCAATGGTAGAAATATTAGAGAGGAGAGTGGCGAGTGCGATCGCCTGTAAGCGACGAATCATAGTCTGAGCCTCTGTAAGTCTGTTTGTCAGTTATTATTCTAACTATCCGAACTGCTATTAAGGGTAAAAGATAACGCTCCGATCTAAATCTCGTGAGAGTAAGATCGGAGCGATAAGAGTTCAAGCTTGCTCAATCTCACGCGAGCGTTACTCACCATCAACAATTGTCAAAGCGAGTTGATAAATTTGGCGGCGAGGAAGAGAGGTTTTTTCTGCTAATTCTCGACTGGCCTGGGATTTCGTCACACCCTGACCGATTAACTCTTGCAACTGCGCCTTAATTTCCTCTTCCGACAATATAGGCGCTACCTCTGAAACACCCGCGATAACTATGGTAAACTCACCTTGGGGCTCGCGAGTAGCGTAATGTGCGATCGCATTTTCAACCGTACCCCGCCAAAATTCCTCATACAATTTAGTTAACTCCCTAGCTAGAACTACCCCTCTATCCATACCCAAAAAATTACCCAAATCTGCCAAAGTTTGGCGCAAACGGTGGGGAGATTCATATAAAATTATTGTCCGAGATTCGGTTTGCAAAGCTTCCAAACTCCGCCGCCTTTCCTTACCTTTTGCCGCCAAAAAACCTTCAAACACAAATCTATCTGTAGGCAATCCCGAACCACTTAAAGCTACAATACAAGCACAAGCACCAGGAATAGGAATTATCGGAATATTAGCATCCGCACAAGCTTTAACAAGTTCGTATCCCGGATCGGAAATTCCCGGCATTCCTGCATCAGTCACCAAGGCAATTGTTTGGCCTGCAACTAACTTATCGATTAACTCTGGAAGCCGCTGATGTCGATTATGTTCGTGGTAACTAATTTGAGGAGTTTTAATCTGAAAATGATGTAAAAGTTTACCAGTATGCCGCGTATCTTCTGCCGCAATCAAATCGACTTCTTGCAAAATTCGCAAGGCCCGAAAAGTCATATCTTCCAAGTTGCCAATCGGCGTGGCCACAATGTAAAGTATTCCTAGCTTTGAATCTACCTGCATCTTTGTTACTTCGTAATTTTAGGACTTACGGACTATCGGCTAAAAACAAAGGGTTGCGATTACTTCGCTGAGCTCGTAATGACAAAAATACGTTTAGGAGTTACACATGGGACTCCAGAAACCGGGTTTTTGAGAGAATCTGTGGGTAACAATGAAGTATTTTCGTCAAAAAACCCGGTTTCTTTGGTTGGGTGCGTAAATCCTGACTATGATTTTGCATAAGTCCTATTGCTAACAAAAATCATCTTCAGCAAACAATGGCTAAAAACGGATTATTTATAGGATTAGTAACCTTAGACTTCGCCTATTTAGTCACAGATTACCCCAGCCAAAATCAGAAAGTAGTCGCTAATGACTACACGGCTACTGCTGGTGGCCCCGCTACTAATGCGGCAGTAACATTTAGCTACTTAGGCAATCAATCCAACTTGTTAGGAGTAATCGGTTGCCATCCCATAACTCAGCTAATTAAAGCTGATTTAGGAGAATTTAACATTAACCTCATAGATTTAGACCCTACGCGCCCAGAATCACCTCCAGTTTCCTCTATTATTATCACTCAAAGTACAGCAGATCGCGCAGTAATTTCTATCAACGCTACCAAATCTCAATCTAGCCAAAATATCAACTCAGATATTTTAAAAGGAATTGATATCATCCTCATTGATGGCCACCAAATGGCAGCCAGCAAAGAAATTGCTCAAATTGCCAAATCTAACAATATTCCCATTGTAGTTGACGCTGGCAGTTGGAAGGCTGGACTTGAAGAAATATTACCTTTAGTTGATTATACTATTTGTTCGGGTAATTTTTATCCGCCCAACTGCCACAATAGCAAAGAAGTATTTACTTACTTGTCAGCAATAGGAATTCCCCACATCGCCATCACTTGCGGAGAAAAACCAATTCAATACCTCAGCGGCGGTATAAGTGGCATAATAGAAGTGCCTCAAATCAATCCTGTCGATACCTTGGGTGCAGGAGACATTTTTCACGGTGCTTTCTGCCACTATATTTTACAAGCAAATTTTATAGAAGCATTGGCGGCGGCGGCCAAGGTAGCATCTCATTCCTGCCAATTCTTCGGTACTCGCCGCTGGATAGAGAATAGACCTATTGCAAAAACTACGCTATAAATAATAGGACTTCTAACTTTGAGCCATTTTATCCTGGTCGATAACTAAATCCTTTTGAATTTATAGATAGCTAAATCCTTCTGAATTTATAGATAACAGGACTTACGCACCCAACCAAAGAAACCGGGTTTTTTGACGAAAATACTTCGCCCTTATCCACAGATTCTCTCAAAAACCCGGTTTCTGGGACTCCCTGCGTAAGCATTGGTGACAAGTTAAGAAGAGCGCTCGAAAGTCAAGAGGGACTTTCTCTAAAAGCTCAAACGTGTGAAACTCAGACTGGATGAGTCATCTAGCCCC
>NZ_JAQMUA010000482.1:0-37146 GCF_028330895.1 Kamptonema animale CS-326
AAAAAATGTGTCGAATAGGTATATTGGGGCGCTCAAAAACCCCAATCCGTTCAAAATTATTGCTTTCATTACTTGTCCTGGGCTGATAGTTTCTTTGCTGCTTATTCCCACTTTTTTGTTGACTTCTTCTACCAATTCCATTTCATCTATTATCCCTGCTACTATTCCCAAATGGTCTAAATTTACGATATTTATCGCTGATAAGGGCTTTTTCATGGTTTTTAGAGTTGGTCAAAAGCAAGAAAGTCATTATACCTTAAAAAGTCCTCAAATAGTTGCTGTGCAACCATTTGAGGATTTAAAACTTCCCAATCTATCTGAAATTAAATCTGCTTAAATATCTGCGGAATGTGGGTTGCAATATAATGTTAAACAACTTATGGCACACTAACTCCCAAAAACAGACAGTATAGAAATTGTCTAAGCTCTTACGCATTGAAACTGTATTATTTGTTTCTGTAACCTAACCCCCTCACCCCTCACCCCTCCACCCCCCCAACCCTCTAACCCTTCTTCCCTGTAAGGGAAGGGAGAATAAGTCGATGAATTAATATACCAATTAAATGCGTAACAGCTTATGCACAAAAAAACTCGACAATTGCCGAGTTTTCCTGTTGTGCCCTGAAGCGATTTAGGTGCCCACCCCCCCACAGAGTTAAGACACCGTAGAATTCTGACTGACTTGATAGCAGCCAGATTGCAACAAAAGTACAGTTAATCTGACCAAACCTAAGAAGATTTTCGGTTGCAGATATCAAGGAATCTTAACCAATCAAACCCCCAAAAAGAGTTTGGCTCAGAGCAACTGTTTCCCATAACACCTATATTTATTGTCACTCTTTTTGTTGAGCTAGTAACGTTTTTAATTTGAAGAGTTGATAAAGTTAGCTGACCTTTTACTTAAAGTTATTGTGAATACCTGAAAATCTTTGAGACAGGCGATCTCGTCGTGGCTGCTAAAAATTAGGTGCTACTGTTACCGATCGCGATAAGATTACAAAAGTTAACATTTCCCTTAAACCACCGATTTTAGCAAATATGCCAGTAAAAGTTGGAGAAACTGCACCGGATTTTACCTTGCCTTCTCAAACAGGCTCACCAGTCAGCCTCAAGGACTTTCGGGGCAAAAAATCAGTTGTTGTATATTTTTATCCCAAGGATGACACCCCTGGATGCACGGCTGAAGCCTGTGCTTTTCGAGATAGCTATGAAGTTTTCTCGGATGCGGGTGCAGAAGTCATCGGCATCAGTGAAGACTCACAGCAATCTCATCAGCAGTTTGCGATTAAGCATAACTTGCCTTTTACCCTCTTGAGCGATGCCGGAAACAAAGTTCGGCAACTTTATGGTGTTCCCGCCACTCTTTGGGTACTCCCTGGTAGGGTGACATATGTAATTGACCAGCAGGGAGTTGTACAGCACATCTTTGATTCGATGCTCAATTTCAAAGCTCACGTCGAAGAAGCTCTTAAAACTCTGCAAGCGATCAAAAGTTAGCATAGGGAGCGGGGGAGCGAGGGAGCGGGGGAGCAGGGGAGCGGGGGAGCGGGTGGAGAGGGAACAGGGGAGCGGATGGAGAGGGAACAGGAAAGACGAAGATTTCCCCTCTGCCCCCCTGCCCCTCTGCTCCTCTGCCCCCCTGCTCCTCTGCCCCCCTGCCCCCCTGCCCCCTATCCCTTAAGCCTTCGGAGCTTTTGACTTTTCGGCTGGAACGCTGTGAGCAACTTTGCCATTATTGCTGTTACCGTTACCGTTGCGGGGTTGGATAACGCCATAACCGCCGTGATGTTTGCGTTCGTAGATCACGTTAATTTCACCAGTTTCGGCATTGCGGAACATATAAAAGTCATGATCGATGACTTGCAACTGTTCTAGTGCTTCTTGCATGGTCATCGGCGGCATGGCAAAATACTTGCTTCGCAATACTTCGCTGGGAAGTTCTGGTGTGCGATCGCCGATCAGATCGGAGACAACCGGCTCCTCTGCTACGACATCGCCCACTTTAGGATTAGTATGGGTTTTGTCTTGACGTTTTTCTTTAAATTTTCGCAGTTGGCGAGCAATTTTATCTGCTACTAGATCTATGCTGGCATAGAGGCTTTCGCTGCTTTCTTCGGCGCGGATCACGCTACCGTTAGCGTAGATCGTGACTTCGGCAGTCTGCTTAGTATTGATTCGCGGGTTGCGAGCTACGCTTAGGTGTACGTCCACCTCGGTAGTCAATGTCTGAAAGTGGTTCACGGCTTTGTCAATTTTTTGATTGACGTATTCGCGAATCGCATCGGTAATTTCAATATTTTTACCCTGGATAACAAGCTTCATAAAGCCCCTCCTTACTTAATCTGGGTATAGTTTTACAGTAGCACTTTGTATTCTGCAAAACAGATCGCTTTAGAATCTTTTGCATCCCTTGACAATTCTTGATTTTAGTTGACTCAATTTGCATCAAAATCCTATTGATTTTTTGGATGTTTCCTACTACTCTGTCTGAATCAGTTTTTGCTTCTGTACCCTGCTGGCTAATTAATCAGGGAGAAGTGCCTTATGCTATGGCTTTGGAGGTGCAGCGGCGGTTGGTGCAAGAACGTCGCGATCGCCCCGATTTATTAGATGTGTTAATTTTGCTGGAACATCCCCCGGTCTATACTTTGGGACAGGGTGCGACGCTGGAGTTTGTTAAGTTTGACCCGATGGTTACTAATTGGGAAGTACACCGAGTGGAACGGGGGGGCGAGGTGACTTATCATTGTCCGGGACAGTTGGTGGGCTATCCGATTCTGAATTTGCGGCGCTATCAACAAGATTTACACTGGTATTTGCGACAGTTGGAAGAGGTGCTGATTCGCGCGCTGGGGGTCTGGGGTTTGCAGGGCGATCGCATTCCTGGTTTGACTGGTGTCTGGGTGGAGGGGCGCAAAGTGGCCGCGATCGGTATTAAAGTTAGTCGTTGGATTACGATGCACGGCTTTGCTTTAAATGTTTGTCCCGATCTCCAAGGTTTTAAGGAAATTGTACCTTGTGGTATTTCAGATTATCCTGTGGGTAGCTTAGCTGATTTTATCCCTGGCATTGACCTGGATAGAATGCGGCCAGTGGTTGCGGCTAGTTTCGCTGAAGTGTTTGGCGTGGAGTTAATTGCATCAGCTTGGCCAGAATGTTGAAGAAGGAAGAAGGAAGAAGGAAGAAGGAAGGGAGAATACTTACACAGTAAGGTTTTTAGTCTTCTGAAGAGGACTTTCACTTTTAGGAGTTACCCACTTAGACCAAAGAAACCGGGTTTTTTACCAAATCTGCGGGCTCGAACGAAGTATTTTCGTAAAAAACCCGGTTTCTGGGCCCTCATGTTTCTTGTATAATTACTTTTAGCGGAGATGGTAAAAATTTGGGAGGGGCTTTCAGAAGCGATCGCACGATCTCATCAGCCCTGAAAATGAAAACAAACCCATCGATCCTAAAATTAAAACTATGTCAGATTTACCCTCACTACGCGATCGCAATCTAGCCCTGATCGATCGGATCGTAGACATCACCCTTAAAGGTCAAATTCGCTCTAAAGAGCAAGTATATCAAATCCTGATCGAAGAAATCAGCCCCGGCAGCGGCGAAATCTTTGAACGCTGTCTCGCGGAACGCTTGGGCACTATTGAAAACCAACTCAAAACTGACAAAGACGAGTTCAAACAAGCTAAAGCAACTCGCAGTCTTAGAGCTCTCAAAACCA
Source organism: Kamptonema animale CS-326 (assembly GCF_028330895.1). NCBI lineage: Bacteria > Bacillati > Cyanobacteriota > Cyanophyceae > Oscillatoriales > Microcoleaceae > Kamptonema > Kamptonema animale. The sequence goes on from NZ_JAQMUA010000482.1 coordinate 3,722, forward strand.
TTCAAGGGGAATGGGAACGCTGGCAAAAAGAAAACCGAGTTGACCGTGCGATCGCATCCTCAGTGCAACAAATCATCACCGCTGAACCTAACAATCGCCTACTCACATTATTACAAATCATCGATCCCAACCGAGAACACCCCCTCACTCTCGAACAATTACAGCAATTAGCCAAAGCACTGCAACAACAAATGCTGCAAATTGCTAATCCTGACACAGAACAAGACGTACAACAAATCATCGTTGGCATCACTAAAGGTTTAGCATCATGGCAGCGATTAGAACCCGATCTCGTAAGCTGGATTTACCAACAACGGCAATTAGGATTTGCCGGCACTGCTGAACAAAACGGCCCTTGGGCATTATGGGCCAAAAAGGTAAATAGTTCCTTCCCACAAGCACTATTTAACACAATTTCCTTTAATCATTCGATCGCCGAATTTGCGGCAAAACAAGGTAATATAGAACCTAGTTATTTAATTGAACTAGCCGTAATTTTACAATGCTTGCAACGGGGTTTAGTAGCTTGGTTTGACAAACTAATTTATGACTCTAAAGTAGGGGCAAAACTTTCAATTTCTACTTTTTTAACCTTTGCAGCCATCTGGTGTCAATTAGCCAATGGCTTCAACAATTCAACTCGCAGCGGTGAAATTTTAGCAAATAGCTGTTTCCAGCTAACGCTGCAAGTTCTGCGGGCATTTTCCCAACGCGACTATTTCCCGCTTTACGGCGGAGTTTTTGCCTCTTTTTCCGGCGAGTATTTGCGAAATACTTTAGAGTATTTAGATGAACCCTTGCGGCGTGTGGAAGGAACCCAGGCTAAAGCTAGGATTCTCACACTTATTGGTGCTTCCATGCGAGCGATGGGACAATACGATCGGTCTATTAATTTTCATCAACAAGCATTAGAAATTGCCCGCAAAGAAGGTGATAAACCCTGTGAAATTGCCAATTTAAATCATCTTAGTCGCACCCATGTAGCTCAAAAAAATTATGAAGAAGCTATTGACTTCAGTCAGCGGGCGTTAATACTATCCCGTCAAAGCGGTGATAAATTAGGAGAAGTAAATGCTTTGGCTAATTTAGGTTATAGCGAAGTGTTTAAAGCTCGGCAATTGCAAGAAGTAGAACCAGAGATTTATGAGAGTGCAGTTAACTATTTGCAGCGGGGTTTGCAGTTATCTGAACAATTAGGCGATCGCCAAAGTCAAGCTCTTTGTTATAGTAGTCTTGGTATTGCCTACACGATTTTAGAACAACCCCAAGAAGCTATTAAATATCTGGCAAACGGCTGGCAATCTGCCCAAGTTTCTGGAGATTTGTATTTGCAAGGTTTGAATTTGGCTTATCTTGCTCAAGCTTATTATAGCACGGAAAATTTGCAGAAAGCTGTTTTTGCTGGCTGTTTGAGTATGTATCTTTTAGAGCAAATTGGTGCTAGCGAGTGGCGTAAGCCGGCAGGTTTGTTAATAATTTTACAAGGTCAATTGGGCGATGGATTTGAAGCAGCGTTGAAACAAGAGCGATCGCAAATTATTCCTATAATTGGTGTTGATGGCTATGATTACATCCCGGAAATTTTGAAAAAATATCAGGAATCAATGGATTAGGTAATTGGTAATTGGTAATTGGTAATTGGTAATTAAACGTAGGGTGGGCGCTCGCCGCCAATCGCCTGTAACTCATAGCTAAATCCAATTAAAAATTAAAAGTTAAAAATTAAAAAGGAAATTAATTAAATTTTTAATTTTTAATTTTACATTTTTAATTCTTGAGAGAGGCGAGCGCCCACCTTACAATTTAACAGTTAACCAATTACCGTTAACATTCTAAGGTTCTACTATTACGGGCGTTCCTACTTCTACCTTTTCAAATAAAGCTTGAGCATCTTTATCATACATTCTGACACAACCATGAGAAGCAGGTCGGCCGATAGATTCTGGATTAGGTGTTCCGTGAAAACCAATCACATTTTTACCATCAGTCCAAAAACCAATCCACCTACTCCCTAATGGATTGTCTGGGCCTGGAGGAACAACCTCTCCTGTCCAAGGATGTTCCCAACTTGGTTCTCTAATCATTTGCATAACTTTAAAATTGCCTGTGGGAGTTTCCCAACCATCTTTTCCGACAGCAACAGGGAAACTTGTTTGCAACTCATTTTTGCGGTAAACATAAACGCGGCGTTCCCTCAATCTTAGCACTAAACGAACTTCCTGTAAAGGATTAACTGGGGGAGTTTGAAAAGGAGGAAGAAAAGTGTTTTTATCTCCTAGAGGTGGCAATTCTAGTTTCCCGATCGTCCGCGAACTCTGGGGAAGTGATATCTTTTTAGGAGCAGCTTTTTTGGGGATAGAATGATTTGAATTAGTTGCTGGAGCGGCCGTCGCTTGTTGTATGCCGATCGTTAACAGGGCTGTACTCAAGCCCATCGCCATTAGCTTCTTAGATAAAGATCCACTGTTCGTCATTGCTTGTTTCTCTCACTTCCTCACTAACAGTATTCTACAAGATTAGTCTGTTTAAATCCAAAACCCATTATTTTTTTGAGTTTAACCTCTGATTAGTCTTAACTTTTGACCTTTGACTTGAAAGGTTTCATTGTTAATATTTCTTCCTCGATCCCTGCCATCAGTAAGATCCCCCTCTTGGTAGAGTTATTTTCAAATTAGCTACAGTTATATTCTGAAGAAAGACCGAGCTCTATGATATCAGTGTACCCCGCGATCGCTTGACCAACTAGCCAACAGCCGTTGCTAAGTCTGGACAAAAGAAGGCACAAGAAAATTATAATTCCTGTGAGGGCGATCGCGAGTGATAACGAGCGGATTCGCGGTTTTTGGTAAATGCCACAACAACTGAGGACTGATGTTAGTTAGGGAATTGGCCGCGATCGCAGTTAACTTACTTAACTGACTATCGGCCCAACTGTCAAAATGATAGTGTGGAACTCCTGACGGAGAAGGGAGTCTATGAAGAGTAGTTAGATAATCTTTACCTAACGATTATCTGAAGTCTGCCATCAGGTGAGTAAAATAGATTAGGTATAAAGGTTAGGGTGGTTTCTTACAATCAAAGCAACCCGATCCAAAAATATAGTCAAAAGTGAGGAAACAATGAGTCTTCAAAAGATTACTTTACTAACAGGTACAGCCCTATCGCTGTTAGTTTCAGTAGGAGTAGTGCATCCAGCGATGGCAAACCCTGAGAGTGAATTAGCTCAAGCAGGTATGAGTACAACGGCGAATGTAGAAACAATCACAGGCATTGTGAAAAGCATTGTCGGTGAAGTGGTGACAGTTGATGTTGAAGGCGGTACTTACAGAACTCTGCTAATTGAACGGCGGGTACTGGGAACTATGGCTTTGGTACCGGGAAGCCGTGTCAGAGCAACTGTCGCGCGTGGTGGTTCTTTCGTACAAAGTATAGTAGTGATTCCAAATGTGAAGGTGACGGCGAGTACGGCAACTCGCATGACCACAACAACTCGGACTCAGACTCAAACTCAGACAACTCCGGCACCAATGCCAATGCGTCCCGCAGCCCCGATGCGTCCCGCTGCACCCCCAGCTCGGCCTCAAGCGGCTCCTGCTCGTCAGGCACCCATGGCTCCTGCTCCGATGATGCAACCGGCAGCTCCTGTTAGAGGACTTTGGTAGGTGTCGATCGCGATCGCAACTTTCGTTAAGTAACTAGACCTTTTGCAAAAATATCCCGGCGAATAGAATTCGCGACTACACAAACAAAGTCCGCCTACGCGGACTAATGAGATCGACTTTTGCAAGTAAGAGGTCTACTGATGTCACCGCACTTTTGCGGTGGCTTCATCAGACTTTAGATTTTGGATTTTTCTAAGGCTGGGGGTGTCAAATGCGCTTTTTATTTCTAATTTTGGTGTTGCTGTCGATAACTGCGTGCGATCGCGAAAAGCAGGCGATCGCTCCAGTCAATTCTAGCAATCAGGAATCGCCACAAGCTAGCCCAGTGCTGCAAAATACCTCACCAGTAGCCCAGACAAATGTAACAGCGCCCAGCCAGATATTACGCACCGAAACCTTCTCGCCACAGCCAATCCGCCTTAAAGTTGCTAATTTACCGCAACCCTACGCCACCCAAAGCGCCTCAAAATCTCCTCAAGTAGTACCGCCTAGTCAAGGTGGAGCTCTGCGCGTTCCTCCCGGCTTTACTGTTAATATCTTTGCTAACAATTTAGATGCTCCTCGGTGGCTTGCACTCACTCCCACCGGCGATGTTTTGGTGACTGAAACGCGACAAAACCGGATTCGCCTGTTGCGGGATACCAACGGCGACGGTGTTGCGGATGTCCGCGAAACGTTTGCTACTAGGGCAAATGGGTTAAATATTCCCTTTGGGATGGCCTTTAGCGATCGCTATTTTTTCCTAGGTAATAGCGCTGAAGTCCGCAGATTTCCCTACAATCAAGGCCAGCAACAACTAACTGGAACTGGTGAAAAAATTGCTGACTTACCGGGAGGTGGTTATAACCAACACTGGACGCGAAATGTTGTCACCTCCCCAGATAAAAACCAGCTTTATGTCTCCATTGGTTCAGAATCAAATGCCAGTGTAGAAGAGTTACCCAGAGCCTCAGTGCAGGTGATGAATTTAGACGGTCAGAATCAAAAAACCTTTGCTTATGGGTTACGAAATCCCGTAGGGTTAGATTTTCATCCGCAAACTGGAGAACTTTACACCACAGTTAACGAACGCGATGGTTTAGGGGACGATTTAGTACCCGATTACTTGACGCGAATTCAGCAAGGTCAGTTTTACGGTTGGCCTTATGCTTATTTTACAGCGAATCGTTTAGATCCGCGCCACGCACAAAATGGCATCAGCGAGCGCCCAGATTTAGCTGCTAAGACTCTTACCCCAGACGTACTTTTTCAAGCGCATTCAGCAGCTTTAGGGATTCAGTTTTATGATGGGAAAACATTTCCTGAAAAATATCGGAATGGAGCCTTTGTAGCGTTTCGCGGCAGTTGGAATCGTAACGCCGGAACGGGATACAAAATTGTGTTTGTACCATTTAATAACGTTGGTCGTCCCCAAGGTTATTATGAAGATTTTTTGAAGGGTTTTTTGATCGATCCATCAGGGCCTAAAACTTGGGGCCGTCCTGTTGGTTTGCTAGTTTTACCTGATGGGAGTTTGTTGTTTACTGAAGAAGGTAATAACATAATTTATCGCGTGCAGTATCGGGGATAATTGTTAGTTGTTAGTTGTTAGTTGTTAGTTGTTAGTTGTTAGTTGTTAGCTGGGAAAAATTTCTTCCTCTCTCCCTAACTTCTTCCTTCTTCCTTCTTCCTTCTCCCTTCTTCCTTGATTCTAAAAACCAGAACCAGGCTGTTTTATAAACTCAGCTTCCTCTGGCGTTGTCTCCCTTCCTAGAATTTGATTTCGATGGGGAAATCTACCAAACTTCTCAATGATTTCTAAATGACGAATAGCATAATCAATAGGTGATTTACTATCAGCATCTCCGCTAAGTTGGTAAAATAATTCAACTGCTTTTCGCTGATGTTCCAAATTTTCGCTATGTTCAAAAGGCAGGTAAATAAACCACCTTTGTACAGGCAAAAAGGTACTATCGAACTTGTTATCTACAGCGTATTGAGCAGCCGTCAGTGCTTTACTATCAGTGGCAAAAGCTTCAGGTTTTCCACGAAATAAATTCCGAGGGAATTGATCTAATAATATGATTAATGCTAAGCAACTTTCTGGGTATTTTTGCCAATAGTCAAGTTTACCTGATGCGGCTAATTCATAGTCTGAGAAAAAGCGCGATCGTACTTCCTCGTCAAAGGCTGTATCTTTTGTAAACCATTCTTTTTTAGGTTTACCATAGTTAGAAGAGTCAGATTTACCAAACCAGAAAGTTAAAACTCGATCGACTTGCAATCTTGCTTCTAATTGATTATTCATTGTAATTTCAATTAAAACCTATTTCTTAGAATCAAACTTTTGTTTAGCTTGCTCGTAAACTTCAACATTAATTTGAGTTATCCCCAATTCTTGGGCAAATTTCTCAATCTTTTTACGAGCAGCCGGTCGGACAAAAAAGGGAATTTCTTTGAGCCTTGCCTCAGCTTCTGCTGTCCATTCTAGTGGTATACTCATTATCCAATCACTCCTGATTTTAAGTAAAAAGGGGAATTATAACTTTGCGACTGTGCTTACTTTTTAAGAGTAGCCATGGAGGTATTCCCTCAAGCATAACTACAAACTCCGATCGATTTATAGTTTACAGCATAAAGGGCTTAATGGCAAAATCCCCTAGCGTAACTGTAAAACTCTGCTGCTCTTGAGTAGCCGCAAAATTAATAATAACTTCACAGGCAACTGCAACAGTCAGCATCACCAAGTTTCTGGCTAAAGGGTAATCGCAAACATCATCATTTGCTGGTGAGGGAACGCGATAGCCTTGATTCCAAATTACCTCAGCATAATCAGTAGCTAAACCGACATGGAGACAGGGAATGCTCGCACTCGCACAGCAATCTTTAACAGCTTGCCGAGCTATACTATTATCAAAAGTATCAACTACTAATGCACTATTAGCAAGTAGTACAGCCGCATTTGCTGCTGTTAGTTCTTTTGACTGTGGATCGACCTTAACTCCTAGAGCGCGGTAGAGGTTATTGGCGAGAATTTTTGCTTTGAATGCGCCCACATCTGAACGATAATAGGGTTGGGTAGATAAGTTACGTTCCTCAATGCGATCGCGGTCAATTACCTTTAAGTTTTCAAAGCCAGAACGTGCCAAATTCTCAGTAATATTAGCACCCAAAGCGCCAGCACCACATACCGTTACTGGCAACTTTTTCAAGAGTGACATTACTGCTGGTGTTCGATACAGTTGTTCGTGAAATAAAGTTGACATAATGGGTAATGGGTAATGGGTAATTGGTAATTGGTAATTGGTAATGGCTAATTGGTAATGGGTAATGGGTAATTGGTAATTGGTAATGGCTAACTATCCATCCTCCCCATCCTCCCTCCCTCTCTTCCTCTTTCCCTAGTCGCTAGTCCCTAGCCCCTTCTTTGGTGGTAAATCTTGCCTTATCTAGCTTCGACAACTCCAACTAATGATTGTAAATCAAAGTTGCTGTCTAGTCCGCTTAGACAGATGCCAGCACTAACTACAGTCAGGTCATTTTTGGCGATCGCGCTGGTGTGGCGATCGCCATTTCCAGCAGTCCACTCGATCAGCCAATAGTCGTCGCGATCGCGAAACTCTCGCAACTCTCCCCCACCCATTTGTAGCGCCTCCTGCAAGCGATTTTCATCCCGTCGCTGCTGGAACTTTTGACTAAATTCCTCAGTCTGCTGTGCTACTAACTCGTAGACAGTACGCATCTCCGGTGTCATCCCCTTAAAGCGGACTTCTTGAGGAGAAATCACCTTTTTTAACGCCAATCTTAGTTCCTCACAGGACAGCGGATCGGCGCGGCGATCGATATCCTCAAACCACCACGATTTACCATCCCATCTAGCAATAATTGGCTCAAAAGTAGCGCCTTCAGTTACTAAATGTACGGGAAATGGTTTGACAACACCAATGCGTTGTCTAGCATCAGATTCATTAACAGGATAAGCCAGCCAAGTTTGTCCTTGCAAAGTGTAAGCCAGTTGCAATCGAATGGGAGCGAGCAGTTGCAAATATTCCGTCAGTTGCGGCAAACTTGCTTCCTCAACTACTTCAGCTATTTTTTCATTAACTGGCTGAAAAATACCCCAACCCTCAAAGTTGCGCGGCTTTGGTTTGAAAGTAGAAATTATTCCGCCTACCCTTGTCCGCACCCGCCCATAGCGCGTACAAGGCGCGAGAAATTTAGTGTTGCACAACTGCGTTTCTTCTACTGCTAGTTGGCTTAGAAGATTGCGGATATCTACCACAGCGTTTACCTCCTGAATTTATTAAAATATTTCCTGCAATTAAACATTACTTTAGTAAAAATTATATGCTATGCTATTAAAGATTAACAAACTCAAAACATTTTCAAGGATAAATTACACAATGTTGGTAAAATCTTTCCATCGCGGCATCGTCGCGGCAGCCCTATCCCTCCCCATCATTTTTTCCGGCATTGAGAGCGCCTTAGCTGAATCTGCTACCTTTACTCTTATTAACGGAACCAGCCGCAATCTAGAAGAGTTTTATGCTTCCCCTCCTCAAGTAAACGACTGGGAGGAAGATATTTTGGGGGTAGATGTACTCGCGCCCGGAGAATCTATAAAGATCAACATGGAGGATGGACGCGAAGACTGTCTATACGACTTTAAAGGTACTCTCGGCCCTAGTGATGACGGCAGTGTTGGTCGCGGAGAATTGATACAGTCTTCTGTCAATGTTTGCAATGGTGGCACTTACGAATACACCGATTAAAGGGAAATAATAGAATTTCTTAATCCACAGAAATTGGAAAATTTAGCTATTGCCTTCAGCAAATTATTGTGTTAGACTCTACTTTCAAACCATACAATTTATGACAAATCATCTCAATACAATGCAAGCACATAGTATGGCTACTACGAAGTTTTTAAAAGTGGCAGTTGCGATCGCAGGCGCAACTCTGAGCTTAGTGTCGATTCTCGCTAACCCAACTAAAGCTGAGGAATTCAGATTTACAATTCAGAACAACAGTGATGTAGCAGTTAGCCAGGTATTGGTATCTGAAGATGGCGAAACTTGGGGTTACTTTAATCTCGACAGTAATATTGCTCCCGACACTGAAGGAGAAATGGTTTGGGGTGAACATACTAATCACGAAGCTTGCAGCCAGTGGATAAAAATAGGATATGTAGATGGGACTATTACAGAGCCTGCGAAGTTTGACTTTTGTGAAAATCCCACTTTAGTTGTTGAGGACTAAGAATTAAGCTGCGATGCAGTTTTAAAACCCAGTCTATAAATCAGGGTGTATCCTCTGCGTTTTGTGTCCAATGAGGCTGAAGTCAAGTGACTTCAGCTTCTTTGTAGGAAAGTCTATCTTATTTAGGATAAAGTGAAAACAGACTCACTCTTTTATAAGCTATTTCAGAAGTTCCCCCATAGCTTCTTTGAGCTGATTGGTCAATCTTCTTCTGAGGTTGAAGCTTATCAATTTACCTCAGTAGAAATCAAACAACCGAATTTTACCATCGATGGATTGTTTAAGCCTAGTGATGAGGATAACGACAAACCTATTTACTTTATTGAGGTACAATTTCAGAAGAAAGACTATTTTTATTGGCGCTTTTTTGCAGAAGTTTTCCTGTATCTGAAGCAAGAAATGCCTACTCAAGATTGGCAAGCTGTGGCTGTGTTTAAAAACCGCAATGTCGATCCAGGCTTACCGAGACAATATCGGGGTTTGTTGATGAGTCAGCAGGTGAAAATCATCTATTTGGAGGAGTTAGAAAAAACAGGCGATCGCTCTTTAGCTCTAGGTATGGTACAATTAATTGTAGAGCCAGAAGAAACAGCGGGTGCAGAAGCTCGGCAATTAATTGGAAAGGCGCGGCAATTGGATGATGAAGACCTTAGCCGCGATGTAGTAGAATTTATTGAGACGGTCATTGTTTATAAGTTTGCTAATTTGAGTCGTCAGGAGATACAAGAAATGCTGGAATTGGGTGATTTGAAGCAGACAAGATTTTATCAAGAAGCCAAGGTAGAAGGCAAACTAGAAGGCAAACTAGAAACAGTGCCTGTACTTTTGCGACTAGGATTGAGTGTAGAACAAACTGCTGGTGAGTTAGGGTTGGACATTGAACTCGTAAGGCAGGCGGTTCAGGGTTTTTCTGGTGGTGAGATTGAGGAAGGAGAAGATAGGGGGAATTAGCAAAAGTCTGTTTGCTGATTATTAGTTTAATTCTCATTTTCATCAACTGAATCTATATCGTTTTGAATGACTACCTATTGAGTAGGTGAAAATTATGACTATTTCAATAGCAGCAACACCCTTACCTTTAGCAGTTAATGCTGATGGTGTAGTGCTAGTAGGGGGAACACGAGTAACGCTTGATACGGTTGTATTTTCTTTTAATCGAGGTGCAACTGCTGAGGAAATTTGTTTGGCTTATCCATCTTTGCGTTTAGCAGATGTGTATGCCACAATTGCTTATTATTTGCAGCAGCGGCAAGTATTAGCAAGGGAAGTTCGCAGACAGAATGAGGCTAAATTCAATCCTCAAGTAATTAGAGAACGTTTGTTGTCTCGGATGGGTGGATAGTCGCTCATGTTATAGTTCTAGTTTAGCTTAAGCGCGATCGCGCTGTCTATCCCATTTATAGGTAAATAATCAAACTAATGGCTAATTAAGAACTGCCCTTAGCTAGTAGCGTCAGGCAGTTATATTTTACTAGCTATGGTGTGGTGTTCGTGCTTTGACCTTCTTCATCTTTATTCTTATCAATCTTGGTAACAAGTGGTCGGCAACAAAGATGCAGTGCCATCCACCAAAGATAAGAAACCTCTGGTGCAAAGAAACTTTCATAATCGAGCAAACCATGAGCCATACGGTTTCTGAGATTACAGCCAAAACGGTGAACCAGTAGCCCTTGTAAGTGGAAAGTAATGTCCTCTCCAAAAATTTCCACTAAGTCAGATTCACGCTCACGAAACAGCGTATTAATATCATGCTCATCTTGAATGCCGTAGTCGTTTAATCCTGACGTAATAATACCTTTCTGCTTAAGGATATAGCGAAGGGAATTTTCGATCTGTGGGATTAAAATATGGGCAGCAACTAAAAAGTCACCTGTTAACCCCGCATAGAAACCTTTTGCGTATATGTACTCCCGACCTTGAGGGATAAAGTGGTTATTGACAACAATAGAGAAAAAGTCGCTCACTCTGACACTATGTTCCAAGTTAATTTGATACCTCACTGGTTCAATAATAGCTTTAGCCTGCATTTGCCAGTGCCAAATAGCAGTTTGAAACATTTTGGAACGTATTGCTGCTTCACGTTCTTTGAGATCGCTAGAGAGAATGGAAGGTTCCCGCGCAGTAACTTTTCCCATTTCATTCTTCATTACTATTGGTATCAACGATTGAAGAACGTGGGCTTGAGTATTTTCCTCAACTTGTTGACGTAAACGAGAGACTTGGAGGTCGCCACCCATCTTTATAGCTAATATAAAAAGAGCATCACGGATGGATCTACCTTTGACATTTTCTCTGGCTTGCTCGACAAAATCACTAATATCTACTTCCTGATATATAGGAATCATTTCTGCCAGAGAGCGTTGTTGGTATTCAAGCAAACTATTGTGTAGCTCATCCCTCCGAGCTTCTGTACCTCCAACTCTTCTCAAGGCTTCAATAGCCTTTTGTAGATCGTCAGAGGCATTTGTATAAGGAAGAGACGGAAGTTTTAAAGCCTCTTCCGAAGCCTTGACATAAGTTTCGGCTGCACATATCAATGCTGTTCTCTCATCATGGGTATTTTGTTCCCGTTGATGCCATTCAGCCTTAATTTCCCAGTAGGTTCTTGCTCGATCCCAATCTTGCGTCGCTTCAGCAAGAGTGGCAGCCTTTTCTGCTAATATTGCATACTTAGAGGGGGCTCCTTGCCGTTGCTCTAGCAAAAGCCTCATTAATTTCGCAGATATGCCTAAAGACTCTTCACCATTATATTTATCTAAAACTGCTTCAATATGTGCAATTACATCAGTAAAGTAATGGTTCTTTCTTCCAAGTGATGCCGCCAGATGAACCGCTCGTTCTATTCTGTCAACGTATAACCACCAATGATTGCACTTTTCTACGTCTTTAGCTGATTCTATATAAGCTAGTACAGCAACTTGAGCCATCTTATAGCTGCGTTGCTTCACCCAGAGTATATCTGCCACTCTTGCCTTCAATTCATTATCAGATATTTCGGGAACAATTTCTTCCAAAAATTTTAGATCGACTTCACTAAGCCAATTAAATACCTCAGCAAAAAACTCATCACAGTCATCAGCTTTTAAACCGGGAGAAGTAATACAGGCTAGTAAAGAAAACATTTTTTTAGCTTTTATATTGCCTGATTCCTCATATTCCTGTACTTTTTTAGAAAAACTATAGAAATATTCTATGCACTCTCTTGGAGTGCATTCTTTAATAATTTTATCCCATTTAGAATTGAGAAAATCCTCTTTATTCAAGTTAATACTACCTGTTGACATACAGTTATCTCCTTTCACTAGGTTAATTTTTTTAGATTTAGGTTCATCCTAATTATTAAAATGAGCATTGCCCACCAGCATAACTGATGAGCAATACCATTCTATCACTTATCATCCCTCACCGGCAAAGCCACATCCAGAATTTCCATCAGCAACTCCAACCGCGAAGGACGAGAAAGCATCGGCACCAAATTAGGCAACGAATAGTAATCACCAGCAAATGTAAAGGTTTCCACCGGCACTTGCTTCTGCTTCAATTGACTCTCAACATAATTAGAATGAGAACCAACTCGCACGATCACTACATTCGGCATCACCCCTAAATCGCGGCAATAAGTAGTATAAGCATCGGCAAATAAAGGCGTAGAATTATCACCTTCATCCGTTACCAAAATGAACTGCTCAACCACCTGCTTTTTCTTCCGCATCACTTCCACAGCGCAACCGCAGCTAGTACCACCATTCGCCTGAAGATGCTTAAAAGCACGCTCCCAGTCCGTCAATTCCTTGCCTTTTGCCTCTACGAAATACGGCATCGTGTCAAAGGCATAGACGAACAAATCGGCATCGGAAATACCAGAAATTAACGCGGCGAGACGCTTGCCAACTTCGATCGCATTCGTCATCGAACCTGACTTATCTACTAGCAAACCAGTAGATTTAGCGATTTTACCGCGTCTTTTTACCTGTTCATTTGTCACCGCTTCCAGTTTTGCCGCCGTTTCTGCATCGAATTGAGCACCATCGCCGGCAACACTGGCTTTAAAAGCAGAAACGCGATCGCTTTTTGCCGCTTGATCCAACTTCCCATCAATCAATTTCTTGACTTCCGGGTGATCCATTGCACCGCGATTTTGAATGGATTTCAAGTTATTAATCACTTCCTGCGGTGACATCGAATCGATTAAAGCTACCAACACGGTTGGTGTTAGCTGCTTCACCGCGCCAACTGCGATCGCATAAGGAATCTTGTGCTCCACAATCAACATCGCCTGATCCGCTGGAGTCGCCGCCTTCGCCAACTGCTTGAGTACAAACGCCAGACTGTCCTCTGGCGGATTGTCCTTAAACAGGACAGAATCAGCGCGATCGCTTGGCTTAATGTGCAAACTCGCATACAAATGTTTCATCGCCTTGCGTCCCCGCATCGCCGCGCGATCGAAAAACTGCGGATTCTTTTCCCGCGATTTCAGATAGCGAGTCACAGCAGTACGCGCCGATCGCGGCACTTTTCCCCGGTGAACTTTCATAAAGTCCACAATCCGCGAAACCTCATAAGGTGGGAACTCTTGTAACATCACAAAAGCAGCATCTCGGTGCTCAGTTAAGTTACTTGTTAGCAAATTTCCGACAAAAACTTCCTTATGATCGCGCACGTCGCCATTGTGCTGATACCACACCGCTAAATGACCGTAAAAAATCGGGTCAATTTCCACAATTAACTTGTGAATTTCCGTCACCTTTTCTAATTGGCGGTGAGGTGTAGTCAGCAAACTATTAAGCATTTCTAAGCGTAAATCGCGTTCTGCTGTATTCATATTCATCAATGCCACCTCCTTTGAATTAATAGAAAACTTTTAGGTGGCAGATGTCGCTCTTCTTTCACTGACATTAAATTTATTCCCCAGCGGAGCTATTAGCAACAACTGATGGAAAAATGTTAGTTTAAAGAGTAGACACCGCACAAGTTAGGAGAGCTTTATTTTTGCCTGCTATTGCGGTTCAGGCTTGCAGCGTACTAACCGTGTACACACCGATTGGATGTTGGTAGGTTTGTAAGCTCTCCCAGTTGGGGCGCGGCGACAACTGCTATTAGAAAAAAGTTACTTCGCGCAAGTCAAGAAAGCCATTTGTTCATACGCAGGGATTGAACCTGCATAATCTTGAACCTAAATCAAGCGCCTTTTCCAATTTGGCTAGTATGTAAGCTTTCCCAGTTAGGGCGCGAAGTAGAAATCTTAAACCTTGCTAAGTTGCTGCATAACAAACTTAATTTGTTTCTTACTACACTGCTGTTTACTAACAGCATAAACAGCCTTACCGTACTCCCACCACCCACTATCGCGAGTCAGATTAGTTTTCAAAACAACATCAACACCAAAACTCAAAAAAGGAATATCTGCCAGCGTAATTAGATACCAAATATCATCGATCTTACGGTAATGATGGTAAGCATCAATTCTCAAAAAAATCTTTCGGTTTTTCAGGAGGCTTGTATGGGATTTTCTTAGCTAAACAGAGACTGCCAGAATCTGGGTGAATATACAGTTTTTCTTGGGAATAACCAATGGGATTTGGCTGGTAATGATAGGCAGAGCTTTTAGGGTAAGGAACCCCATCAATAATCACAACATTTCGTTCTACATAACTCCAAACATGAGAAAGGATATGTTGACCCGATAAGGTAGTGATATCAACCAACTGGGACATTTCTCTATAAACCTCATCCCAGAGTTTCCCTATTTTTGAACGCAGCCAACGGTACAGCGGGCCAAGACAATCAGAAAAGTATTTTGTCTTGTTTCTCGGCTTAATTAAGTAAGGTCTAAGAAGTCCGTCTGTACTTGCTTCTTCAGTAATCTTTGTTAGGTGTTTCTTGTAGCCAGTCACCTTTTTTAAGCTGATTCTCCACCCTGAACGAGGGCGCTCAATCACATTTTCACCTAAGCGGTGTTCGCTCATAAATACCCTTAATTTGAGAGTATACAGCAGAATAAACCTATTGCAAAAATCGATATTATTAGTCCGCGTAGGCGGACTTTGTTTGTGTAGGCGCGATTTCAATCGCCGGAATATTATTGCAAAAGATCTAATAATTAAACACCCTAAAAAAATGCTGAGGTAAAATACTCCGCACAAGTCGAAAAAGCTTTAAGCACGGCTGTTCTTACCAGTTTTACCTGGCAGTGGACGCGCAAACCTTATCTAACAAGAGACTTGGAATGCTTCGCTAGGTCGGTCGCCCGAATATCGCTACCTTAGAGCCGTTATAGTTACGAAAAGTATGTAGGCTTGATCGGTTAGGATGCGAAGTGAAACCTTTAATTTTTAACAGAAATAACTGTCAGCGAGTTTTAATCAAAACTTTGCCACCTGCTGCTTCTAGCTTTTGCTTAATATCGCCACAAGAGTTATAGTCTACAGCTTCCTTAACTACCCTTGGCAGCGAGTTCACAAAATTTTTAGCTTCCAACAGTGGCAGATTTGTGATGCTTCTAATCGTCTTGATAACTGCAAGTATTCTATCGGTTGGAGCTTCTAAGAGAATCACATCAAATTCAGGTTCAATTTCAACATCATTCATCGTTTTATTTGTTTTATTTGTGGTGAAAACCCAGAATAAATGTCTATTTTTAAAGCAGTTAAAATCACCTCGCGCAAGTTAAGAAAGCCTTGGGTACATATACGGGAGTTGAACCCGTGACCTTTTCTTTAGAGAGAAATGCTCAACCATGAGCTAGTATGTAAGCTTCCTTAGTTGGGGCGCGAAGTGGTTTTTAACTACCTAGTTTTTATCCCGCACAAGTTAAAAAAGCTCTTTAACTGGTGCTCTACCATTTGAGCTACGTCGCCAACAGTGGCGACGGTAGGATTTGAACCTACAACTTCCCGCTTATGAGGCGTATGTTTGTAAGCTTCATCAGTTAGGGTACGGGATAAAAAACTTGAACAGAACTTACGTAGTATCAATGAAAACTCAAGGGTTGCGATTGCTTCGCTTTGCTCGCAATGACAGAAATGCTTTGTTTTGTCTAAGTCCCGTTAACAATAGTGCAATAATTAAGAGGCGCACAAGTCAGAGAAGCTGTTGTTTTACTCCTCTCCAAAAAGCGGAGAGGGCAGGGGTCGAACCTACTATTCGATCGCTCGAACGTTACCAGTTTGTAGGCTTCTTTTGTTAGGGTGCGCCTTTAATTAATAACTGCAATTAGACGTTAATAATTGACAGGGATTAGCCGTAAACTGCCTCTGGGCGTACAATTAAATCGCCCGTTGGACGGCGATCTAAGACGTAAGAACTAAAGCGATCGCGCGCGACATCAAAATGGCTTGCAAGTCGTTCTTTAACGGCTCCATCATTCATATTGGGCGTGATGCCTAGCTGTTCTTCTGCGACATCGTAAGAACGCCCTTCAAAACGAATATGAACCATGCTAGCACCTCCTATAAATATTTTAGATTGGGGATTTGGATTTGGATTTGGGATTTGGATTTGGTAGCTTGTCTGTTCTGTAATTTAGTCAGCTTAAAATTTGCCAGGGCCGATCGTCACAGAAGAAAACGCCGCTCTAAATGATACAATTGTTTGAGATTTTCAGTTTTTTCGGTTGGCTTTTCCTGTCTGAGTATGATAGAGTTCTCTTCCTCTAAATCTGTCTCAGTTTGGTCAAAGTTACGCCGCTCTAGTTGAGTTTTCTCTGACTCGCTGGGAGTCTGAGCACAACTGAAAAATCGGGTGTAAAGTAATAACATCGATCGCTGATTAATCTTCGTTTCAAGATTGATAAATATTTAGTTGTCAAGGTTCGGGTAGGCTTTGGCTGTAGAGGTTTTCGACCTCTCCTTTGCTTGCCACACTTATATACTACATAAACACTACAAGACTGTCAAGGGGGTTGGGAAAATTTTTTTTAGCACCTGCGCCCACCCTAGACGAAAAGTTGTTCTTCTATAAATTGACAAAAAACCCCTCTTATATAAAGCAGGGGTTTTTTGTTATTAGACCTAGCTAGCACAGACTAATTTAGCCTTTCCAGCCTTTTTCAGCTTGAGAAAGCACGTAGGTAGCCACATCCTCAATTTGTTGGTCGCTTAAACGACCCTTGAATTTTGGCATCGCATTTTTGCCATTTGTCACCTGGGCGGTGATTGCTTCTAGAGAGTTCATTGCAAACTTCTCCAAAGCTTCTTTTTTCAAGGTTCTTTGAGCCATCACAACATTACCGCCGCCGATATGGCAAGCAGCACAGTTAGCGGCAAAAACTTTCGCTCCATTAGCGAGATTTCCCTCTGCCAATGCAGGGCGACCAAAACCGAGGGTAAATATTGCGATCGCGAACAGGACAATCGATAAGATTCTTTTCAACGGAGTTCTCCTCTAGTAACATTTTTCCCCTCTCCAGCTCTCGCTGTCAGGGGGACTTTCCAACATCAAAGCATCTTGACCAAACTATTTTACCTGTTGATACACTCACAATAGCGATCGCAGCCTTTTTCCCGCCCATTTTCAATTCTCAAAACTCTCCACGCCCCATCCCGGAGCCTTTTGAGCGGCTCTGAGTACAAAAGCAGCCAAATTTTCTATTTGCTCCTGTGGCATCCAACTTTCCGGTACCTCTCGGCACCAATAGCTTTCCTCGCTGCCGTCGTAACTCATCGGCTCTCTCAAAAAAGCCACCAAGCTGCTAACATTGTCACGGGGAGGCGTTGCAGCTTTGAGGTCTTTCAAAGACAGAGATACCATTGGATTAGGTAGTGTCGCTCCCCCTACGTGACAGTTCAGGCAGTTTTGCCCAAACAGGCGTTTGCCCGCCGATAAATCCTCACCAGAAAACAGGCGAGTTTCTCCCTGACCGTTTAGCTCTAGCTCAATAGGTTCTTTGGCTTGCAAATACCGAACCACATAGGGATCTAAAGCATCAGCTCGGGCAGGTTGGACAGCACTTAATAGCACCAGCCCACTTACTAAAATCCCCAACAGATAACGAACTAAAACACTATGGCGTAGCATGAGGGCGAGCAATATAAATGTGATATTGAATTCTAGGGCCAAACAATTTTAGACTTTAGATTTTAGATAGGAGCTCAGCCCCGAACCCGATCGATGCTTGCAATCCGTAAACCATCTCACAATCTAAAATCCAAAATCTAAAATTTAAAATCCTTTAACGAGCTCCTTTGCCACCACCCCACTGAGAACCGATAATCTTCGGTTGCAATAGAATATGACCCGCGATCGCATAAAGGTCATCATCCGTGAGATTTCTCATTTCAGTGAAAATATCTGCACTTTTAGTGCTAGGGTGCAACTCAGAAATTTCGGTAAACCCGTCAAAAGTCTTTGGGTTTTTCATGAATTCCACCAGCGCTTCTATATCAGTGCGCGGCGGGGATGCCAAAGCTAAAGTGCCAGGACTCAAATTCACATTTGGGTCAGTTTTTGTCATACCCCCCACATGGCATTGAGCGCAAGCTGAGTTAAATAAGCGTTTGCCTTCTTTAACTTGTTTGAGGCTCAACACCACAGTTTTACCCTGAGCGTTCAGAGGAACAGTGCGAACATCTTCACTGAGTTCGACAGCAAGGGCACCGCCGACAAAAATCTGAAATGTCAAGAATACAGTGACAACAGCAATGAAATATCTTTTAAGCATGGTTCTCCCTAAAAACAGGTTAGTTATTGAACCCTTTACACAGAATGGATCAATCTGCAATAGGTTCTGAGTCACGGCCTCGATCGAGTTTAGAAATAATTGCCTTAACATCCTCCAAAGCCAAACGGGTTCGCGGATGTTTGTAGGCAATTCCCAACTCATCGCACAACCGCAGTACATCTTCTACAGGGACGTTGTAATCCACTGCTATTTCTGCAATCGACAGGTCTGCAAAACCCATAATTATTGGTTGCTGACAGTTGACATTCTCATCCCTAAAGAGGATGGGATTCAAAGCGAGATTTCGCTCTAAATATCCCTATTGCTAGGGTGATTGGGCGCAATCTTTTTGCTTTAAAAGGTAGGCTGCTATCCTAGTCTTACAACTAGCTCAGAGAAGCGTTTAGGGATTCTTCCCTGGTTTCGCAGATTCCCTGCGTACCTTTTTAAAAGATTATCCCAATATCCGCCCATCAGGTATTACTGATCCCAGCCATCAATCTCTCTTGAGCACCAAACGAAAGCAGTTGTGAATCACAATCAATATCATCCCATCCAGATGCCCTTTTACCAACTAGCTGTCTTTGCTTCGATCGCCAGCTTTAGGGCAATCGCCCGAAGCTAGTGGTATGTGTGGGTATAATGTGGGGATCGCTCGGATTCAAGCTTTCTGCCACGCTAGAAGCGGAACTGATTTGCGGCTGGGGTTGGTGAAGTCGAATGAGCTGAGCTAAAGTTTTCTTTAACTGGGTGCGAGGTACGATCGCATCTACAAAACCCTGAGCCAGTAAATACTCAGCAGTTTGGAAATTTTCGGGCAGCTTTTCCCGCAGAGTTTGCTCGATTACCCGGCGACCGGCAAAGCCAATTGTTGCTTTTGGTTCTGCAATAATAATGTCGCCGAGCATAGCAAAGCTAGCTGTCACGCCGCCAGTTGTAGGGTGAGTCAAGACCGGAATGTAGAGCAGTTTAGCTTCTCGATGCCGTTCTAAGGCTCCAGAAATTTTTGCCATCTGCATCAGCGACAGCATTCCTTCCTGCATTCTGGCACCACCAGAGGCACAGACAACGATCGCCGGTAAGCCTTCGAGGGTAGCGCGTTCGATCAGGCGGGTGATTTTTTCTCCTACTACTGAACCCATGCTTCCTCCCATAAATTGGAAGTCCATCACAGCGAGGGCTATGGGTAAGCTTTCTAGTTGGCCTAGTCCCGTTTGTACTGCGTCTACTAAGCCAGTTTTTTCTTGAGTTTCACGGAGGCGATCGCTATACTGTTTGCGATCGCGAAACTTTAACGGGTCAGTCGCGCACAATCCCCAATCAATTGCCTTCCAGGTGTTCGCATCGATCAACTGCTCGATACGTTCCTCGCTGTATACTCTCAGATGATGGCCGCACTCTAAGCACACCATAAAATTTGCCCGGAGGTCTTTGGCATAGGTGAGCGCCCCACAAGCTTCGCATTTAATCCACAACCCATCGGCAATTTCGCGTTCGGGCCGCTGTTCAGAATTTGGCACTGCTTTTCGTCGATCTGCAAACCAGTCAAATAAAGACATTAAAACTTGGTAATTGGTAATTGGTAATTGTTAATTGTTAATTGTTAACTGTTAACTGTTAACTGTTAACCGTTATCTGGATCTTCCTCAATCGGACTGACCAGGAGCGATGCCGCCCACTTGTCTTGCGGTCGGACTTGCAAAGCTGTGGCACTCCCAGCTCCCAAATAGGATGCTAAGCCCAAATCCACAATTCTAGCCGGGATTTGATGAGCGGCTAGTAACTGCTCCATCAATTCGGCTTCCCAGCGGAAGCTAGTAGTTTTTAGCGTAATCCAAGACACAGATTATCTTACCAATTTAAGGGACTAGGCTATCTGCCAATTATTTATCTGAGTAAACATACCTAATTAGAGGCTAAAATTAGGGAAAAATAACTGCAAATAAATAGATATTATCATCTCGCCCCAAAGAGCTGTTAATACTGCGCCCAAAGCCAAAAATGGCCCGAAAGGCATCTGTTGGCGGCGACCAAGCCACCCCAATGCGATCGCACCCCCACCCACAAATGCCCCCAGAGCACAGGCGAGAAACCCCGCCAGTAGTAGATATTTCCAGCCTAACCACGCTCCCATCATCGCTGCTAATTTAGTATCTCCCGCTCCCATCGCAGTTTGCCCAAAGACAAGGGAACCTGCTAAGGCAATGATGTCAAACAACCAAAGACCAACAACTGCACCGATAACACCCGTTAATACTAGACGATCGATCCCAACTGCTAGATTAAATGTGGGCAATAAACCATTTAATGCTTGGAAAACCAGACCGAGAACCAATCCTGACCGAGTTAAGGCATTAGGAAGGGTCATGGTGTCTAAATCAATTAAAGATAAAGCTAAAAGCCAGCTAAAAAACGTCCAGTAACCCAAAGTTTCTAGCGTTAACCCGAACCTCCAGAAAACTAGCAAAAACATCAGACCCGTTGCTGCTTCTACAATTGGATAGCGGGCAGAAATAGGACTTCGACAGTGCTTACACCGCCCCCGCAGCCACAGCCAGCCGAATACTGGTACATTTTCGGAGAGTCTGAGTTGATGTAAGCATTGAGGACAGCGAGACGGCGGCCAGAGCACGGACAATTTTGCTGGTAGCCGATAAACTACGACATTGAGGAAACTGCCAATCGAGGCTCCTAGTACAAATATAATTAAGGCAAAAGGCAGAGCGGTGAGTATTTCCATTGAAAAAGTGATGACGTAACGCCGCTCTCTGGGCGGTAAAGATCTAGCTAGGGAAGAAGGGACTAGCCCCTAGCTATAACAGTTAACACTTCCTTCAAAAATGGGTCGCCCGGGATTCGAACCCGGAACTAATCGGTTAAAAGCCGAGTACTCTACCGTTGAGTTAGCGACCCAGAAATACTATCAGAAACACTATTTCCAGGCACGATTTATAATAGTAGCACAGCTTCCTAGAGAATGCAAGAGTTTTTCAAAAAAAACTTGCCGTCATTCGTACCAACATCTCACAACTCGCTCCAGGCTTGAGTTTGATCAGATGAGCTCCCGTATTAAGAGCATTTCTAGGGGCCGTCCAAGGTTCCAAACAGTAAAATTCTTTATCCTTCAATGTCCAGAACACCAAGCTACCATAACTAGAATTATAACTTAGAATCAGGCGTAAACCTCGACTTTTATCTGTTGCCGTAGCAGCTAAGCCCGTTAACTGTTCAAAAGCGACATCAATTTCATCTAACGTGGGGTCAAAAATCCCAGTAAAATAATCCATCTCCTGAGTTCTCTGATCTCGATACTGCATCCCCGGTATTTCAAAGCGCAGCTTATTCTTGTCGGGAGCGAAAAAGTAAGGGTGGAAGCCGCTAGAAAAAGGCATGACTTCTGCGGAGAGATTAGTATAACGCTGGAAAATTTCTAAAGCGTTGCCTTTAATCTGATAAGTAAAAGCCAGTTGAAAATCAAAAGGGTAAACTGCCCGCGTCAAGTCATTACTATTAAGTACCAGAGTAATCGCAGCGCGATCGACAGTCACTTGCTCTGCTACTTCCCAAGGTAAGTCACGGGCAAAACCATGCTGTTTGAGTTTTCGCTCAACGCCTTTATAGGTATAAGTATTATCGGGCAAATTGCCGCAGATGGGAAACAGGATGGGAATGCCGCCGCGTACTGTTAATTCAGGATTAGCGAATCGTTCCTTGTCCAAGTAGAGGATTTCTTCACCTTGAACCCGCCAGCGAGTAGCGATGCCGCCCCGCTCGGGTACAACATCTAAACTAGAGTTAGCTGCTTTGTCTGAGAGGGTGTAGGTTTTGTATTGCTTCTGTTCGAGCGCGATCGCAAACACATTTGTCATCGGTAATAGGTCATCGATATATTGGTTGTCAGTCACTGGTAATAGGTCATCGGTGACAGGGAATTAGTGATTAGCCTTGTCCTATTTACCGCTTACCGCCCATGCCTTCCGGCGATGCTTTAGCTATTATTAACCTCTACAGGCGGCAACTCCACTATTTTGCGGCGATCGCTTTCCATCCTACCCTCTGCTACTACCACACTCTCTACCCGCTCTCTAGGGATCAGTTGGAACGAAGGAGCTAAACTGGGGGGCAGATAGCTGTGAGGAGTTGGTGTCGCCCCGGAATTGGGGGACGGGGGGGAAATAAATGGGTCTTTAATAAATGAGTCTTTAATAAACGGATCTGTTTCCTGGATCGGATTTTTGGGTGGATTTAATTTTAAGCGGGGAGGTAATTCGTTACTAGGAGGTGGGCTAGATTCTTCAGTAGGAGTTGACTCGCGATCGAAAAAGGAAGAATTACTAGGCTGCTTGGGTAAGTTAGGCAAACTTGGCGACAGCGGACTAGATTTAATCGGCACCTCCGGGGTGAAATCCTTTTCGCCTTCTCTAGTTTCGCGGTTAGGGCCTAAAGATTCGGGACTGGGGATTGGGGGTTCTGGACTGGGGACTGGGGACTGGGGAGTGAGAATGGGCTTGATGTTTCGATTTTCCTGTCTGCCGCCTAGAATTGGAGCATCCAAAACTACAGGCGATCGCATTGGGTTGTCGAAAATACTCGAAATTTGTTCTACGTGCTTGAGAATTTGCTCTCCCTTTTCTCCCTTAACCACTTTTGGCTGATACTTCGTCACCTCCACTGGTAGAAACTCAACTTTCATATTTCTCCCTTTTAGAGATACTTTGAGCACCGCTGTATCGTAATTACTGCGGGCATTCCCTCCAAAGATAAAGTCTCCTAAAGAATAAGCAATCGGTCGGCCTTTGTAAATTTCTGCCCCCTGCAAAACATGGGGATGGTGGCCTACCACCAAATCTGCACCCTGGTCAATTGTGAAGCGAGCCAAATCGATTTGCCAGTCTCCCGGATAGTCGGCTAATTCTGCACCCCAATGATAATTTACGATCACCCAGTCTACTTGATCGCGAATCGCTCGGATATCTTCTGCTATCCGTTGATTATTACGGGAATTTGTTCCCGCTTTCCCTTCTCCGGCAGCGTGAATGTCGGCATCGTAGTAACCTAGATAGGCGATGCGCTGACCTTTAACTTCAATAATCTCAGGTCGTCGTGCTTCTTTGGCATCTCTACCGGCCCCTAAATGGTGAATGCCTGCTCGATCTAATGTTTCTATGGTTTCCACCAGTCCTGGTTCCTCGAAGTCCATAGTATGATTATTGGCCAAAGTGACAATATCTACTCCCCCTGCTGTTAATACTTTTACTGCCTCTGGATCGGCTTTAAAATTAATTTGTTTATTCTGGCGACGGCCGGTAAAATTTGTCAGGGGATTTTCCAGGTTTACCATCGCTAAGTCTGCTTGTAGGTACTCCTCTAATTCGGCGAAGGCCCATCCGTAATCTTTGCCTGCAACTTGTGTCAATTCGTCAGACAGATTGACATCGCCGCCGAACATGAGCGTTACTGTTGGGTCATTGGGGTTGAGTACCTGTTTGTGCTCTACTACTGGCACTATTTCTAATGCTGCTTGAACTGTTTCTAGGCGTTTGGGTGAGATTGCTGATGTGACTAAAGCTTGCTGTTGTGAGGCCAAATCAATTGGCCGCATGGCATTAGCTTCGTGGTAGCTTACCCAGCACCCGATGATGAAGGATGCAACGGCTGACCCCATCAGAAATAGGGAGCGAAGTGTTTTAAATTTAACCCATTCGAGGGTCTCCAAGGAACGATAGCGTTTGCGATCGCGGATGGCAGGAGTCACGATCCGCACTGACTGTTTCCACAGGATATCGGGAGTGCCGGCTAAGCGGGCTACAACTCGCACGCCTTCTACTGCTGGGGAATTCAGCCTCCAGATTTGGTGGCAGATGAATTTAACTAACCGTTCCCGTAGGGTATTGACTATCAGTGAATCTGCTGCAAATTCACGCTGAAATTCGACTAGGATTTGCAGACAACCGGCTTGAGCAGCTTCTACGCGGGCATAGATGCCTTCGGGCCTTAGCAGGCTGTCAATCCAGTAATTTAGGGCTTGATTGTCACCGGAACGTGCTAGTTCAAAAATAGAAGGTTGAGACAAATTTTCTATATAGACCACTACTTTAGTCTCCTTAACACCGCGATCGCTTACTGTAACCTCTCTTGCTGCCAACCGCAATTCTTTTAGCTTAACTGCTACAAGCTGCGCTCCCTAATTTTGATCTGGTTGTTTCCAGCCACAATTGTGTACATTTATACTTGCTTGTTGTCAGTGACTTCAGTCACATTTACAATATCTTTAAGATCACGGTTTTTGACGGATCTCCATCATTATCTAAACACTGAGAATAGTTGATATTAAGATTATCAGTTATTTATGTCGGGGAAGCATACAAGATGATGATTCGCAAACTTGTAGATTCAGCTTTTCAAACTCGCTGTCTGAGTGTCGCCTCCGAAGGGTTGCTACGTCAAGTGATGGGATTTAATAGCTATCACTCAGAGGATTTGGATGCGATCGCAGCTCTCTGCGATGCCGTCAATTCTGGTTATATCCAGCGGGAAGCTCAGCGTCAAGGGGAAATGAGATTACTGTCGCGGTATTAATTCTGTGAACTACAGGTTATACTCAAAAGTTGGCTGTTAACTAAAAAACTCTGCCTTCAGGGAGAAGAAAATTTGCCGAGCGACAAGATCGACAAAAAATATAAAAATTTAAAATCCCCTACATTCGATTTATTAAAGATGCGATCGCCTCTGGTGGGCCCCCTTTCCCAGGCAGACTCAACTAGCTAGAGCTTAACTGTTATCTAGGCTCAGCCGCTCCCTAAAATTTTCATTCGTGCGAGAAAGCCCAGATTGCGCTATAAATTTAATTATAAACTTCGTACTGTTATCAGGTAATATTACCTGTGTCGGTAGAGAGGCCTCGAAGGCCACCTCAACCGTGTAAACAGACGATCTTTTTGAGCAAGTAAACTGCTCAGGAGAAATAACAAATGCTACAGCGCAAAATCTATCAACTCTGTTGTGATGGTCGTGAGGTTTGTATTTTCTTGCGGGATCAGCAGCGTTGGATTGAGCGCGCTCGGATCTTGGATATAGAGGGAGATTTGGTGACGCTGCGCTACGAAACCGATGAAGAAGACGAAGTTTGTTCTTGGGAAGAGATGGTGCGGTTAGAAAGTATTGGCGCTATCAGCCAAAAGTTAGCTTCGGTGTCCCGAAGCAACTACGAACCCCTAGTCTCGGACGATTGTCCCGAAGCTGAACAAATTCGCCACCACTACCCTGACTCTAGCGGGGATTAGCTTGGGGAGCGGGAGAGCAACTTAATCAATTAAAAATTAAAAATGCAAAATTAAAAAAAATGCAAAATTAAAAATTGTGAATTTAATTTTTAATTTTTAATTTTTAATTTTTAATTTTTAATCGATCTGGGGGCGGGGAGATGGGGAGATGGAGAAAATAGCTTACTTTTCTCGCATCAAAACCACGAAGCGTTGCGAGTGCAACGAATAAATTTCCCCAAACTCATACCACGCCGAAGCGTTGTAACTACAACGAAGTAATCTATCAAAACTTAAAACTCTTTATCTCCCTCATTCTCCCCGTCTTCCCATCTTCCCACTGTTCAATTGTGGAAACTCTTTTAAGAAAACGCTTGTTGATCCTTGGTGGAACAAGCGATGCGACTAAACTAGCAGCAAGAGCGTCGGTTATTTCCGGGCTAGAGGTCATCACTTCCCTAGCAGGCCGTACCCGACAACCTCATGCTTTAACAGGTAATGTGCGGATTGGTGGATTTGGGGGTGTAGCAGGACTGGCGGCTTATTTGCGCGATCGCGAAATCAATTTCTTAATTGATGCTACTCATCCTTATGCAGCTCAGATTTCCTTTAATGCTGCGGAAGCTGCTAAGGAATGTAACTTACCTTTTCTGATGTTAGTACGTCCGCCTTGGCAGAAACAAGAGGGCGATCGCTGGATTGAAGTTGAGAGCAATGAAGCAGCGGCAATAGTATTATCTAAACAGGCAAAGCGCGTATTTCTGACCATTGGCAGACAAGAGCTAGCTGCTTATGCCAATCTGAATGATATTTGGTTTTTGATGCGGACGATCGACCCGCCAACATTGGGGGCTCTAGTTCCTAATGGCAAATTGCTGTTGGATCGCGGGCCCTTCACGTTGGAAAATGAGCACAAGTTATTAATAGAGTATCAGATTGATGCGATCGCCAGCAAGAACAGTGGCGGCGATGCGACTTATGCCAAGATTGTTGCAGCTAGGGAATTGGGGATACCAGTAGTAATGGTACAGCGAAAGCCACAGCCAGCCGTTGAACAAGTTGTAGATGTAGAAAGTGCGATCGAATGGCTCCTTGATCAACTTCAATTAGTTAATGGTTAGTGGTTAGTCGTTAGTGGTTAGTGGTTAAGTAAATCCACCTAATTAAACATAAGATCGGGATGGCTAAAAAGCTGACTGTATAAACATTCTTCCTTCTCTCCTAGATAACTAAATTTTTCTTCCTTCTCTCCTAGATAACTAAATTTTTCTTCCTTCTCTCCTAGATAACTAAATTTTTCTTCCTTCTTCCTTCTTACTTCTTCCTTCTTCCTTCTTCCTTCTACTTATATAAATCCATGACATCGGTAATTGGCATTCGGGAATGAGCGCCTAAAGTTAAGGGCGAAGTATGCCCTAATTCTAAATGTTCAGCGGCGGCACAAGCAATCATCGCAGCATTATCTGTGCAATATTTCAAGGGGGGAAATAGTACGCGCAAATTGTGTGAATTGGCCGCTTTTTGTAAGTGTTGCCTTAGTCCGCTGTTAGCTGCAACTCCGCCGCCGATGGCAATAGTATTTAAGCCACAATCTAAAGCGCAGGCGATCGCTCTTTTTGTTAAACTCTTGGCTACTGTTTCCTGAAAACTCGCTGCAATATCCTTTACTGGTAAATCATCATTCTCTTTTTGTAGCTTCTGGACTAAATGCAACACAGCCGTTTTTAAGCCACTGAAACTGCTGTCATAGGGGTGATATCCACCTGTAGGCAAAGAAATTTTACCCTCCGGTAGGGAAAAAGCTTTCGGATTGCCAACTTGAGCTAGTTTATCAATGATGGGGCCGCCCGGATAGCCTAACTTTAATAAACGAGCTACTTTATCAAAAGCTTCACCCGCTGCGTCGTCGCGAGTTTGACCTAAAATTTCGTAGTTTCCGCAATTTTTGACATGAATCAAACTGGTATGACCGCCGGAAACTAGCAAGCATAAAAACGGTGGGTGCAAATCGGGTTCGCTGAGGTAGGAGGCATAGATGTGACCTTCTAGGTGATGAATACCTAAAAAAGGCTTCTGATGAACAATGGCGAGGGTTTTTGCTGCTGTCAACCCGACTAGCAAAGCACCTACTAAACCGGGGGCACAAGTGGCTGCAATCCCGTCAATTTCTGACCAAGTGAGATTTGCTTCACTCAGAGATTGCGCGATCGCCCCATTTACCATCTCGACATGACTGCGCGAAGCTACCTCTGGGACGACACCCCCATATTGTTGATGGATTTTAATTTGTGACGCTACCGCACTGCTGCAAACTTGACGATTCTTAACAATCGCTGCCGCTGTTTCGTCACAACTTGTTTCAATTGCTAAAACGGTTGCCATATATTCAATTTTACGTGATAAAGTTAGTGTCGCATACAAAAAGAGCAGCCATAAACTCAGATATATGCTGAGCGCATTGGTAGTGGCTGTCTGACTCAGCCTTTAAGAATCAAGTTTTTTGTGGATCGATCCCAAAAAGGTTGTCCTTAAAAATCTCCTTATCTTTAGATCGGGGAATGTCTATCTGGCAAGCTCAAAAAATAGTAAGATGTCTTCCAGACAAGCAACCTTGAGATGCTTGTACAAAAAACTTATTGTTTTGTAACAAAAGGAAACAATTCCATGCGAAGATTGTTTGCTGCGATCTTAGTCCTGAGTCTTTGGATCAGTTTTGTACCTGTAGCCTCGGCCTACGATTTAGTACCCTGCAAGGACTCGCCTGCTTTCAAAGAACTAGCGAAAAATGCTATTTCTACGAATGGCGATCCAGCTTCAGGAAAAGCCAGATTTGAGCGTTATTCTGAAGCATTGTGCGGGCCTGAAGGCTACCCACACTTAATTGTAGATGGTAGCTTGGAACACGCTGGCGACTTCTTGATTCCCAGCGTCCTGTTTTTGTACATTACTGGTTGGATTGGCTGGGTTGGCCGTTCCTATTTGCAAGCTGCGAAAAAAACCAGTTCTCCAGAGGAACAAGAGATTATTCTCAATGTGCCTTTGGCAATTTCCTTGATGCTGACCGGCTTCTTGTGGCCTTTGGCAGCACTCAAAGAAATCACCACTGGTGAAATGTTCGCCAAAGATGACGAAATCACTGTTTCACCGCGCTAATAGTTAATGGTTGTTAACTGTTAACTGTTAAGGGTTAACTGTTAACTGTTAACAATTCGATGTTCTGTTGATTATTGTGGAGAATTGTTGATGCAATACTTTGTGAAATTTCTTTCTACAGCACCAGTAGTTACAGCGCTTTGGCTGTCAATTCAGGCTGCGGCTTTGATTGAATTTAATCGTTTTTTCCCTGACTTGCTGTTCCACCCTCTGCAATTGCACTAAAGCTTGAGTCGCGTTAGGTTGCAGGTCAAACGATTTTAGATTGCTGATTTAGATTTGGGATTTGATCTAAGATTCCTAATCTCAAATTTAAAGCGATCGAATCTAAACATCGATTGGCCTGCGCTTTATGTTTAAAGCTATTTATACAAATGGTTAATAGGGAAAATCTTTGAAGTATCAAAGACTTTACGTTGTTTCTCCGTTCTTTTTAATTCTTCTGCCTTCTGCCATTCTAGATAACTAAATTTTCATTTTTCTTCCTTCTTCCGTCTTCTTTCTTCCTTCTTCCTTCGATGAAATCATATCTCGCTGCTGCAATTCAAATGACAAGCTTGCCTGATTTGCAAAAAAATTTGCTTCAGGCAGAAGAATTAATCGATCTGGCTGTGCGCCAAGGTGCTGAGTTAGTGGGTTTGCCAGAAAACTTCCCATTTATGGGGGAAGAAGCCGAAAAAATGGCACTTGCTAGCGAGATCGCGATCGAAAGTGAAAAATTCCTGAAAACGATGGCCCAGCGGTTTCAAGTGACAATACTGGGAGGGGGGTTTCCCGTGCCGGCAGATAGTGGGAAAGTTTACAATACTTGTTTGTTAGTAGACCGGAACGGAACTGAACTGGTGAGGTATCAAAAAGTACATCTGTTTGATGTCAACGTACCAGACGGTAATACTTATCAAGAATCGAGCACAGTCAAAGCAGGAGAACACTTACCTCCTGTCTATCCCTCAAAAGATTTCGGGGTGTTGGGACTGTCGGTATGCTACGATGTGCGTTTTCCAGAACTATATCGCCATTTGTCTTATAAGGGAGCCGAGGTTTTGTTCGTGCCGGCGGCGTTCACTGCTTATACTGGAAAAGACCATTGGAAAGTGTTGTTGCAAGCCAGAGCGATCGAGAATACTTGTTATGCGATCGCACCTGCACAAACTGGCCGCCACTATGGGAGACGACAAACGCACGGTCATGCGATGATTGTCGATCCTTGGGGAACAATTTTAGCGGATGCGGGGGATGGGCCGGGAGTGGCGATCGGAGAAATTAATCCCGATCGCCTGGAACAAGTCCGCCGCCAAATGCCATCTTTGCAACATCGGGTTTTTATCTGAAATAGTATTAGGTAAAAAATTTAGACTAGACATCTCCAGAAATTAAACTTAAATCTTTGTAACACAAGGGTTTAGGAGTGATTTTGGGGGTGTCTGCTGCGGATTTAAAACGTTATACTAAATCTTCCTACCGATCGCAGAAAATGTTGAGAAGATATCAGGCAAAAATCCTAGCAGCTATTCACCAGCCAGTACCTTTGCGCCTTGTCTTAATTGCACCATTTATCATTGAAATTTTTGCTGTTGTCGGACTGACTGGGTGGCTATCGCTACAAAATGGTCAAAAAGCAGTCAATGACTTAGCCACTCAACTCCGAAATTCGGTTAGCGATCGGATTCAACAACACTTACAAAGTTATCTAGAAAAACCATTATTGATCGTTAAACTTAACGCTGAAGCCTTTAAACTAGGACAGTTAACCTCGGAAAAGCCTCTAGCTTTAGAACGCCACCTGTGGCGACAAATGCAGTTATTTCCCAATATCCGTTCCAACTATTTTGGCAACAAAGAAGGTGCAATCTCTTTAATTACCAGAGAAGATGATGGGGTCACAGTTGTCAGAGTAACAGAAAAATTTCCCCAACGAACTACTTACACCCTTGATAATCAGGGAAATCGCCAACAACGCCGAAGAATAGACCCAAATTACGATCCTAGAACTAGACCTTGGTATCAAGCTGCAATCAAAAATAATCAAGCAAGTTGGGAAATTTATAGTTTTACCTATGGAACTTTAGGGATCACTGCATCACAGCCTGCTTATGACGCTTCAGGCAACTTTGAAGGAGTTGTTGCTGTCGATCTGAGTCTCAGTTATATCAGTGACTTTCTACGAAGCCTTAAAATTAGTACCAACGCTCAGACTTTTATTATGGAACGTTCTGGCTATCTAGTAGCGAGTTCAGATTCTCAGCCGTTTACAGTTAACACCGACGGAAAACAACAACGTATTTTAGCAACGGAAAGTCGCACTCCCTTAATCCAAGGGGCCGCTCAATATTTAAATTCTAAATTTAGTTCTCTAAAAAATGTTGGCAATGCCAAACAATTCGATTTTTGGATCGATAATATGCACTTGTTTGGACAAGTATTACCCTACCGAGATTCACGAGGTTTAGATTGGTTAGTGGTCGTAGTTGTGCCAGAAACAGATTTTATGGATGAAATTAATGCTAACACTCGGACTACGATTATTTTGTGTATTGCAGCTTTGGTTATAGCTACTTTATTGGGGATTTTAACAGCTCAATTAATTGCGCGACCAATTCAACATTTAGCGATCGCATCGAAGGCAATAGCCTCTGGAGAACTCAATCAACAGGTAGAAATAGCTGCTGTTAAAGAGTTAAATGTTTTGGCGGTATCTTTTACTCAAATGGCGGGTCAGTTACAAGTTTCTTTTACAGAATTGGAACAGTCAAAAACGAATCTAGAAATTCGCGTTCAAGAGCGAACTATTGAGTTAACTCGTGCTTTAGAAGAACTACAACAAGCACAATTACAACTTATTCAAAGTGAAAAGATGTCAAGTTTAGGGCAATTGATGGCGGGAATTGCTCACGAAATTAATAATCCTGTGGGTTTTATCCATACTAATTTACCATATACTCAAGAGTCTTTGGAAAACTTGTTAGTTTTAGTTAAGCTTTATCAGCAGCAATTTCCTGATGTAACTCCAGAGATTGAGGAACAAAAGGCAATAGCAGATTTAGAATTTTTGCAGGAAGATTTGCCTAAGCTTTTATCTTCAATGCAAGCTGGGACTGAACGTATTCGGCAGATAGTTCTCTCCCTGCGAAATTTTTCCCGCCTAGATGAATCTGCGGTGAAAGCTGTAGATTTGCATGAGGGATTAGAGAGTACGTTATTAATTTTAGAACACCGTTTACAAGCTCAACCAAATCGCTTGGCTATTCAAGTTGTTAAAAATTATGGTCAGTTACCAATGATTGAGTGTTGGGGAGCTCAAATGAACCAGGTATTTTTGAATATTATCAGTAATGCCATTGATGCGATCGATGCTTTGGCTGTAGAAAATCAAACAGAGAATGGAATTTCAAAGGATGGATTTTTACGCTATTCTCCTCCCCAAATTACAATTGCTACGGAGTTAGTTGAGGGTAATGTTGCAAATATTGGCGAGCCAATAGGAGAGAGAGTTATAATTAGTATTGCTGATAATGGTAAGGGTATTTCAGAGGACGTGCAGTCCCGAATTTTCGATCCTTTTTTTACTACAAAATCTGTGGGTAAGGGAACAGGACTAGGATTATCAATCGCCTATCAAATTGTTGTTAAACAGCATGGTGGTTTACTGAGATTTAATTCGACTATGGGGAAAGGAACTGAATTTATCGTTGAAATTCCTGTTAAAAAATGAGAGTTAATTTAATGAGGTGATTTTAAAAATTTTTGCTATAATTATGATGCAATACGGTTCAGTTAAGGCTATGCAGTGCTTAAAACAATAAAAACAGGAGGAGTCATTATAATTCCAGTACCTCTGTGTTTAACTTGTTTAGACCGAAACTTTGAGACAGGTTTTTTCACGACTCTTGGGTTGTTTCTCTGAACTCTTTCCGGTATATTTTGATCGAGAATCTCCAAAGTCAACCAACTCAAAAAAAGGGAAGTTCTTGTGGTTGTAACCCCTGAAATTTTGGGAGCGCGCGACGAACAACTCGTAATGTTCCAGTAAAAGAAAGACGCAAGGGTGAAATGCTTGCCTTGCTTGCCGCTTGAAAAATTAATGACCTTACAGCCCAATGTCCTAGTAGTAAACCATAAATTTCTTGCACAACTTCTTTTGGCTTTTGAGAACGAATATGAGTTTTTCGTCCTAATAAATGTACTTTCATTTCATCAATCGTATTCTCGACTTCCCAACGTTGATGATATTCACAGGCAAGTAACTGGGCAGGAAATTTTTCCGCGTCCAACAAGCTAGTAATTAAACGATATCTAATTTGTGCTTCTGGACGGTCGTAATTCTCAATTGTGTACTCAATTACTCTTACCTGTATGGGTTTAAATCCTTTTTTCCTTAATTGGCCTGATGGGTAAATCCAACTCAAATATGAACCATCTTCTAATTGTGTTTCGTTTAAGAATTTAACGTTG
>NZ_JAQMUA010000483.1:0-9383 GCF_028330895.1 Kamptonema animale CS-326
GTTAAGGATACCGCCTCGAAGGCGGCGTTACAAATAGTTTTGCCTAAGTTCTAGGAATATATTGCGCTGATTTTTATAATTTTAAACAAATCTTGATTTATTTGACGGATTTTCTGTGCTTAGCCGATTCAGCCATCAAAATTTAGGAATAATTTATAAAGAAAACCTTAAGATTTAATATTTTTTTGACTTTTTCCTGTACCTAAAAGTATAAAGTTTTATTGCGAAATGTTAAAAGCATAAAAAAATCCTAAAAATTAGCACCAGTTACAAACTCTAAATGGATACCTGCTCTACCCTAATAAGTAGATATGACTGCCTGTCAGATGGCAGCCGACAAACAAGCAAGCTTCAAGTAAGCGACTCCTCAACCAAGGTGTCGCACCCCTGAGCAAGGAGTCAAGGCATGGCAGAAGAAAAAGAAAAACAAACAGTACCAAGTTCAATATTGGCTCTGGTTGCTGGCATCGTCATCACAGTGGTGAGCGTGTGGTACGGTCAAAACAACCACCTACTCCCAGAGCAGGCATCAGCCCAGGCCCCACTGGTGGATGATTTTTTTAACGTGATGATCACGATCGGCACAGCCCTGTTTATCGTAGTAGAGGGAGCGATCGTACTGTTTGCGATCCAATTCCGCCACCGCCCTGGAGACGACGGCGACGGAGTGCCAATTAGCGAAAACTTTGGCTTAGAAGTCTTCTGGACAGCAATTCCTGCGATCTTAGTAATCGGCTTAGGAGTCTACAGCGTTGAAGTTTATAGAGATATGGGAGGCTTTGACCCTGGGGCTTCTCAGGTAATGGCTCACGTCCATTCACCATCCCACATGGCACATAAAATGCCCAGAGGAAGCGCGATCGCAGCTCCTCTCATCGCGCAATCAGAAGAAGTGGCAGCCGATGAAATGCCACCAGCCCCCGATGCAAAATATGGCTTCGGAGGAACACCGGCCGAGGAAGGAAAACAACCAGACGTGACAGTAAACGTCACTGGTATGCAATACGCCTGGATATTTAACTATCCCGAAAGCAACGTCACCTCCGGCGAACTGCACGTACCCATCGGCAAAGACGTACAGCTTAACCTCTCCGCCGTCGATGTAATCCACTCATTCTGGATGCCACAGTTCCGCCTCAAACAAGATGCCATTCCTGGTATCCCCACTGAACTCCGGTTCGTAGCTATCAAGACTGGAGATTACCCCGTATTTTGCGCCGAACTCTGCGGCAGCTATCATGGCGCTATGCGGACAAGAGTAATCGTACACACTCAGGAAGAGTACGATAGCTGGCTAAAAGAAAGTCAGGTTGCTCAGCAGCAAGATTTGAATCAAGCTGTTGCAGTTAACCCCGCTAATTTGTCAGCATCGGAGTTTTTGGCCCCCTACGCCAGCGAGATGGGTATTAAAGCCGAAACCTTAGCTCAACTGCACAAATAAGTCAGTTAACAGTTAACCGTTAACAGTTAACAGTTAACAAATTCGCTATTTTTCCCCAACATACTTTATGGCACAAGCACAAATTCCAGTAAACGCACCGCCGGAAAATAAGGGCGATCCTCATGGTGGACATCAGCATCCAGAAGCCTGGAAATGGTACGACTACTTTACGTTTAACGTTGACCACAAGCTAATTGGTATCCAATATCTGGTCACGGCGTTTATTTTCTACCTGATTGGCGGTTTGATGGCGATGGCGATGCGGGCAGAACTTTTTACTCCCGATTCCGACTTTTTGCCTCCCGAACTGTATAACGCCTTCTTGACTAATCACGGGACGATTATGATTTTCCTGTGGATTGTGCCGGCGGCGATCGGGGGATTTGGTAACTTTCTGGTGCCCCTGATGATCGGTGCTAGAGATATGGCCTTTCCTAAACTGAATGCGATCGCCTTTTGGGTAAACCCACCCGCTGGATTGCTGATTTTAGGCAGTTTCTTCTTCGGAGGAGCTCAATCAGGCTGGACATCTTATCCGCCGTTGAGCGTAATTACGGCAAATACGGCTCAGTCCATGTGGATTTTGGCGATCGTATTGGTAGGGACTTCATCAATTTTGGGATCGTTGAATTTTATCGTCACCATCCTGAAGATGAAAATTCCTAGCATGAGGTGGGATCAAGTTCCCCTGTTTTGCTGGGCAATTATGGCGACTTCAATTTTGGCACTTGTGTCAACTCCAGTGCTAGCTGCGGGATTAGTTCTGCTATTGTTTGACATCAATTTTGGTACGTCATTCTTCAAGCCTGATGCAGGTGGTAATGTCGTTATTTACCAGCATTTATTCTGGTTCTATTCTCACCCGGCAGTTTATCTGATGATTCTGCCAATTTTCGGGATTATGTCGGAAGTGATTCCGGTTCATGCTCGGAAACCGATTTTTGGGTATAAAGCGATCGCCTACTCTAGCGTCGCCATTTGCTTTGTGGGATTGTTCGTCTGGGTACACCATATGTTTACCAGCGGTACACCTCCCTGGATGCGGATGTTTTTCACCATCTCCACCCTGATTGTTGCGGTTCCTACTGGGGTGAAGATATTCGGCTGGGTAGCTACCCTCTGGGGCGGTAAAATTCGCTTTACCAGTGCGATGCTATTCGCGATCGGTTTGTTGATGATGTTCGTCTTTGGGGGACTTTCCGGCGTAACATTAGGCACTGCACCTTTTGACGTTCACGTTCACGATAGTTACTATGTCGTGGGTCATTTCCACTACGTCTTATTTGGCGGTTCAGTCTTCGGCCTTTATGCCGGAATTTATCACTGGTTCCCCAAAATGACTGGCCGGATGCTGAATGAAACTTGGGGTAGAGTTCACTTTGTTCTCACCTTCATTGGTACTAATCTTACCTTCCTACCGATGCACTCTTTGGGATTGCAAGGAATGCCTCGCCGGATTGCCATGTATGACCCCCAATTTACTCAGCTTAACCAGCTTTGTACCTACGGATCGATTTTGCTAGGGTTCTCTGTAATTCCATTCTTCATTAATATTATTTGGAGTTGGATGTACGGGCCCAAAGCATCTGGTAATCCTTGGAATGCTCTAACTTTGGAATGGACGACTGCATCGCCACCCGCGATCGAAAACTGGGAAGTGTTGCCAGTGTTGACCTATGGCCCCTACGACTATGGAGTAGATGGTCATGGTAAGCCAAGTGTTCCTATATCTGTTAAGAGTTAGTTGTTAGTTGTTAGTGGTTAATAGTTCGTTGTTAGTGATAGTTTGGGTTAGCTTTTTGTCTTTTTTGGGCAATAAAGTAATAACCAGATGACTTACGCAGTATCGCCTAAAAACATAAGGGTTGCGATTACTTCGCTTCGCTCGTAATGACAGAAATACGTTGTTCGTGTGTAAGTCCTAAACTAACAACTAATAACTAACAACTAACAACTAACAATTAACAATTAACAACTAACAAAAATATTGGAGAATTATGCAAGGTTCAACAATTGACGTTCCAGATAATATTGTCAACTCGTCTGTCCCGCCAGAGGCGACGGCCCATGCAGCCGAACATCACGAAGAACATCAGGATTTGCGGGTTTTTGGATTGCTGACTTTCTTGGCTTCTGAATCCTTAATGTTTGGCGGATTTTTTTCCGCTTATTTGTTATTGCGGGGTGCTACCGAGGTTTGGCCTCCTGAAGGGACAGAGGTAGAACTATTGCTACCTACAATTAACACAATCATTCTGGTTTCAAGCAGTTTTGTCATCCACATGGGCGATACAGCAATTAAAAAGAATGATGTCAAAGGAATGCGACTTTGGTACGCTGTAACTGCCTTAATGGGAGTTATTTTCTTAGGGGGTCAAGCTTATGAGTATCTAACTCTAGGCTATGGTTTGACTGCGAATATTTTTGCTAATTGTTTTTACCTGATGACAGGTTTTCACGGTTTGCACGTTTTGATTGGTGTGTGTTTAATTTTGGGTGTGCTGTGGCGGAGTCGCCGCGAAGGACACTATTCCAATGTTAAGCATACTGGTATCGAAATGGCAGAGATTTACTGGCACTTCGTCGATATCATCTGGATTATTCTGTTCACCTTGATTTATATTCTCACGCTGTTTTAATTCAGTAGTGAGTTGAGAATAAAACCCCTCTGTTCCTCTCTGGTACATAGAGGGGTTTTGTTTGGGGATTACAAATTAAGTAGAAGGAAGAAGGAAGAAGGAAGAAGGAAGAAGGAAGAAGGAAGAAGGAAGAAGGAAGAAAGAAAGATATCCCCTTGATGATTCGGCGATTGAAATCGCTACTACACAAACGAAGTCCGCCTACGCGGACTCAAGAATCAAGGTATTTAAGCCTGATTTGGTATAACTGATATCTCTCATACCAATTCTCCAAATTGTTGATACAATCTGCATTGTTGAGTGAACTTCATACAACCAACCTTCTGCCTTCTGCCTTCTACTTAAAACCTCACTTCATATTCAACAGTTGCCCGATTATCCCCTTGAAAATTAGTGGAACCGCGCAATAAAACCTCATCACTCAATCGATAGCGGACAGTAAATTCAGTAGGCTGATTCGGCGCGAGTACGCGAATTACTGAAGCAGAAACATTGCGCGTAATATCAAGACCAACCTCCAAACCTAAACCCAAAGTAGACGAAGAAGAACTTTTCCCTTCCTCGTTTCTAATCCTAGTAGGAAATAGGCGAAACTCCGTCAAGCCCGTAGCATTCGTCACCGCAGATTGAAGATTACTGAATAAACCCGCACCCGCTAAATTAGCGATCGCCAGCGTACTGTCTCCAGCCCCCAAAGTCTGCACAAAACTACCGCCCAACAAAGCCACAAGTTCTGTCTCCGAACGAGTTGGAGAACTCCGTAACTCGATATTTTCCGCCAACTGAGAAGCCCGTCCTTGGGCTAAAGCTTGAATGCGGATGCTGCGGACACTGCCAGAATTAATCCCAGTCGGATTATCCGCGATCTCCGAAGACAAAGCCGAAGTCGGCGTTACAAACCGCGTTACCTCCGGTACAGATGTCACCAAACGCACGTCCAGAGTTGGGTCTAGCCCTTGAGATGGTATAAAAGTTGCGGTTTGCGGGTAGCCGCGATCGAGGCGGAATTGGGTAGTAAACAAATTCACCGCCCCCGCTGTTAGTTTAATCGTACCCTGGGGCCGCAAATCATCCAGCGTCCCATTCACAGTTAAACCCCCAGTTGCCAGAAAACTCAATATCGGCGGACTCGTTACCTGGACTCCCTTACGCAAATTCAACCGCAGATTATCCAATCCTACCTCAAAGGACTGCGATCGCCCTCCCGTTGTCGATACCAGGGTTGTACCACTACCAGAACCAGGGAGAAATACTTGACCGTTAGAAAGGTCAATATTACCGCCCAAAGACGGCCTCAATGCCGTTCCTGCTACAATAATTTGACCATTTGCACCACCTCGGTAAAGTCCCTTCAGATTCAAAGACAACTTATCCAAAGCGACTGTTAGCGGATTTGCCCGATCGCGATCGCCCTCACTCAGAGGGATTACCAGCGGTATTGTCCCTACCGCCGTTACCTTACCCTGACTTAACTGCCCTTGTAAGCCTTCAACACGAATGCGATCGCCCTCAAACCGGACAATTCCCGTCAACCCTGTCAGCGGGTCAGGAAAAGCCCGTGCTCGTACCGTCGCATTCTCAAAAGTCGCAATTCCTTCCGCCGCTGGACTTTGTAAAGTCCCACCTACCTTGAGTTGTACCTGTCCCTTACCGTCAACCCAAGCAATTTGCGGCGTGAGGACATTAATAATCGCCAACCCCTCATTTTTGAGATTCACATTCAAGGCAATTTGGTCGCTATCGGCTTTCACCCCTGCAAAAGGCAACTCAAAAGGCAAACTTCCCTGTACAGTTATCGGTTCCGCAGCCGTCACTAAAGCACTACCGCTGAAATTGAGACGAGCATTAGTATAGCTAAAACTGCCTTCAGCATTCTCAATCGGCTCAGTATTAATTGTACCGTTAACCAAACTCAGTTCCCCAATCGCCTGCGGATTGTCCAAAGTACCTGCGATCGTTGCTCTGAGATTGAGATTGCCAGTAACATCCACATAAGGCAATTCGACAATTTTCGCCAACTCCTCTACTGGGACATTTCTCACCCGTAACTGGCCGGACTGCCCTTTTTGCCCAATTTGCCCCGAAAAGCCGATCAGCGTCTCTCCCGACTTAATTCGCAGTGGTAAAACAGTCAAAGTCCCGTCTTGAAAACTGCCCTCAACGCTGAACTGTTCGGCAACATAATTTCCCCAGCGCCAATCATTCCCC
Organism: Kamptonema animale CS-326; assembly: GCF_028330895.1. Lineage (NCBI taxonomy): Bacteria > Bacillati > Cyanobacteriota > Cyanophyceae > Oscillatoriales > Microcoleaceae > Kamptonema > Kamptonema animale. The sequence goes on from NZ_JAQMUA010000483.1 coordinate 6,289, forward strand.
GCAAGGTTAAACTGAGCTTGTACTCCCGTCCTTAAAGAACCCGCCACCGAGATTTCACCGCCGAAATTCCCTTGCAATGACGATAAAGGCGGTATTTTCGAGGATGCTTGAGCCTCACGCTGTTGTTGTAACAGGGCTTGAATTTCTGCAAAACGGCGCAATTGCTCGATTAAAGGAGCATCTGGCATCCCCACAGCCACCGTTTGCACATCCGCCGCTGTCCCATAGACGGGAGGTTTTAAGCCGCGTGCAATATCGTTGAGATTGAAATATTGCAACGCCACTAGAATATCTTGCAAATTGCCTTGCTTGGCGTTAATTTTGCCTGCAAATTCGGGATTATCACCAGTCTTAACTGTTCCCGAAATTAGGTATTGGCTTTGTCTTAGTCGCAATTCACCGTTAATCAGGCTAGCAACACCATTAGCATAGTTAAACTGGCCTTGGAAATTGTCAGCTCTAATGTAACCGATCGCAGGTTGGGCGATCGCGATTTGTCCCGATGCTTGCAAGTTAGCCACATTTAGCGGCATTTTCCAACCCGGTATATTAATTTGGCCCGAAGCCAAACCAGTTATCGGCCCTAACCCTCGATCCTTGGCGGGTGTCAAGTTCAAAGTAGCCAGAGGAAACTGTTCGAGATTAACTCGCAGAATATCACCTTGAGTACGACCGCTGGCGATCGCATCTCCACGCCGAATTAAAAATGATGTTGGCAAATAAGTCCGATCTAAAGCTATCTGAATTCGGTCTTGTTGCCCCGCTAAATTTAAGTCTAATCCTCGTCCTAATCCGCCATTCACAGTACCCACCATGACCGGCTCAAATTCTACCTTATTTACCGCCAAGTCGCGCAATCGCAAATCGCCAACTAAATTCAGATCGGCAAGAGTGCCCGAAACCCGCCCTACAAAATCAGCCCTTCCTGCTACCAAAGTCGGGCTACTTACATTTTCCAGGGCCGCAGGTGTGGGAATTGGTAAAGATTCTAAGTCAAAATTGGAGAGTTTGACATTAAAATCCAAATTAGAAATAGAAGGTAATCCTTTCCCTTCAAATTCTACACCAAAAAATCCATTGGCGCTCAATCCCGGACTGACAGCATTCTCAACTTCGACTCGTTTACCATCCCAGTTAAATACAGCCGCAAACGGTTGATTGAGAAAAGGCAATTCTGATACTTGGAAACGGCCAGCAGCGCGAATTGCTTGGGGGACAACAGCTAAGGGGGCAGATAAGTTAATTTGACCGTTGAAAAGTCCTCCGAGTAACGGTAAGTTTTGGGCTTGACTAATTAAGCCTTGGGCTCGCAAGCGCGAAGTTTGTGCTAACCACACTTCTTGAAAGCGACTTAATGCAATTCGATCTCCCCCAATATTTGCTCGCCAATTACCTCTAGTTAATTCACCTCTGGCATTGACAATCCCACCGCCATCATTGAGTCTGAGTTGACCTTCACCGTTAGCAACAATTGCGTTACCACTTAAGTTATTCAAATTCCCAGATAGGCGTACTCTCCCATCTAAAACTCCGTCTATTTCTGGGGGGAGATCGGCGGTTAGCAATCCTGCTTGTTTTAATGGTTGTTCTAAACGGTTCAGAGGTAAATCATTGGTTTGCAGGAATGCTTGCCAACTGCTTTTTTCTAATTTACCTTGAGCTAAAATTTCGCCTAATTGATTAGTAACAATTCGGCCATTGGCAAAGGCAGTTATCGCATTTGCTGTTAAATTTTCCAAGGGGCCCGCTGCTTGCAATTGACCCGTTAATCGCCCGTTTAGGGATTGCAAATTTTGCAGTTGAGCTTTGAGATTACTATTTACAAATGGCAATCCAGCGTTAATAATAGGATTGAGTGCGATCGCATCTGCCCCTGCAACTCCCTGCCATCTGCCCCCGCCTAGTTCGCCTCTGAGATTGAGAGTACCGCCAGCAACAGCAATGCGTCCATTACCATCAGCCGCGATCGCATTCAAAGTCAAGTTATTCAAAGGCCCGGCGGCTCGAATTTGCCCGGTAATACGCCCATTCAGGGTTTGCAAATTTTGCAGTTGAGCCCTAAGATTATTGGCTTGGGGGTCAGTCCCATCGATAAAGGGCAGTCCAGCATTAATAATCGGGTTGACTGCGATCGCGTTTGCGTCTGCAACTCCTAGCCAACGCCCAGATTCCAGCTTACCACTGGCATTGACAGTACCCCCAGCGACCGTAATCCGCCCTCTGGCATCAGCCGCGATCGCATTCAAATTCACATTCTCCACAGGCCCGGCTACTCGAATTTGCCCGGATACCCGCCCATCTAAGGTTTGCAGATTTTGCAGTTGAGCTTTCAGATTAGTAGCTTCGGGGTTAACAGCATTTAAAATTGGCAATCCCAAATCTGCCAGAGAGGCGATCGCGATCGTCTCTGACTCCGCAATCCCTTGCCACTGCCCTTTATCCAATACCCCCCTACCATCGATCGTCCCTCCAGCGGTGGTTAAAGTGCCGATTCCCCTAGCTGCGATCGCATTTAGGTTCAAATTGTCCAAAGTTCCCGCAGCCAGCACGCGGCCGCTCACAAGCCCCTCTAAATCAGGAGGTATTGACAGTGACGGTATCTCTTGCCGCAAACGATTGAGATCGACGCGATCGCCTCCCACCAAGGCTTGCCAACGGCCATTATTCAAAACACCGCTAACATTCACAGTACCCCCAGCGATACTCAGCGCCACATTCTGCAAACCTATTGCCGATCGCGCGATCCGAATTTCGCCAGTCGCCGGATATGTAGCTTGTGGTGCTTGCCATTGCACTCGGCCCTGGATATTATCAAGGGGCCCAAAAATCTGCGCTTTAGCTGAGATATTGCCGATCGCGACTTCCGGTGGAAGAGAAACTTGGTAAATTTCTGCGATCGCATCTGCTGGTAAATCCTTAGCTGCTAAATCCAGCACCAGCCCAGATCGCAAATTGCCCTCTCCCAAAGCTATATCAACTTGACCTTTGCCAGTAATTTCACCCCCAGCACTTGGCGTTACCCGAATATCGCTCAAAGATACAAGCAGAGAAGAGGGGAGAGATGGGGAAGGTGGGGAAGGTGGGGAGGATGGGGA
>NZ_JAQMUA010000484.1:0-4238 GCF_028330895.1 Kamptonema animale CS-326
ACGACAGAATTACTAATATAGCAACCACCACAAGGTTTAGGACATTCTCGATAGCCGAAACCCTTTCTATTATTGTATTTTCCTCCTGCCTCCTGCTTCCTACTATAAAGGGGATGACTAACCCGGATTTGGTATAATTTACAGGCGGAATCTTGAACTGTACGGTAATGAAAATTAGACAAGTTCCCCATTACGTCAAACCTGACGAGTTAATGATAGTTGTCGAGACAGAAGATGAAAACGAATCATGTCTCGATCGACTTGAAAAATTTTTCTATGAAAATTTTTCAGCCATCAAAACTGAAGAATTAGTTATGGGAATAGACCAAATTTACATAGACTTCAAGATTGAAGACCGTCTAGTGACATTAGCATGGGATTCTATGGCAGGCATTTCTATTCATTGCGCTCTTCCTGAGCTCAGAGAGAAAATTTTTAAACACTTACAGAGAATTAGTCACCAAAATCTTAGCCCAATTATCTCCAATTTGTAAACTGTATTCATGCTTAATCTAGATCGAATGTCAAGGCTTTTCCCCTAACATTTGTATTCAATTTCCCTTGTTCATAAACTACTTGACCTCCCACGATAGTCACGCTCGGCCACCCAGTCAAATTCCAGCCTTCAAAGGGACTCCAACCACATTTTGTCAATAATTCTTCCCGCAAAACAGGGCGATAATTCTCTAAGTCTACTAACACTAAATCCGCATCATAACCAGCCGCGATCGCACCCTTATTCGGAATCTTATAAGCCTTAGCTACAGCCGCAGACATCCAGTTAGCAACTTGGGCAACTGTACATTTTCCCTCCACAGCTTGCGTCAGCATTAAAGGCAAAGAAGTCTCAACTCCCGGCATCCCTGAAGGAGTATTTGGATAAACTTTAGCCTTTTCTTCTAAAGTATGGGGTGCGTGATCTGTGGCGATAAAATCAATTACACCGTCCAGTAAAGCTTGCCAGAGGATTTGGTTATCTTGTGGCGATCGCAAAGGCGGATTCATCTGAGCCAGCGTCCCAATTTGCTGATAAGCACTTGTATTTAACAACAAGTGTTGCGGCGTAACTTCTGCCGTTACCCAACTCGGTTTATCTTGACGCAATAACTCGGCTTCTTCCCCAGTCGATAAATGCAGTATATGCAGCCGTCTTTGATATTTCTGCGATAATTTTAAAGCCAACTTAGTCGCTAATAAAGCCGCTTCATTGTCCTGAATCTGTGAGTGGATAGCAGGATCTATACTTCCTGCAAATTCCTGCCGCCGTTGTTCAATTCTAGCTTGGTCTTCAGCATGAACGGCAATTAACCGCTTGCCATTACTAAAAATTGCCTCTAACTTCTCTTCCCCACCCACCAATAACGGGCCGTGCATCGAACCCATAAAAATCTTAATCCCTGGTGTCGGATGAGCATCTAATAGATCGGGCAAATTTTCAGCAGTTGCGCCGATAAAAAAACCATAATTAACTAAACACTTTTCAGCGGCACGCCTGAGCTTATCATCTAAAGCAGCTTGAGTAGTCGTCAGCGGCCGCGTATTTGGCATTTCTAGAAATGATGTCACGCCACCCTTTGCACAAGCACAGCTAGCCGTAAACAAATCTTCCTTGTGTTCTAATCCTGGTTCCCGGAAGTGTACTTGCGGGTCAATAACTCCTGGTAACAAAGTTAAACCATTCGCGTCTATTTCTCTGTCAGCACTTCCATCAAGGCTGGGGATTTCAGACGCGACTTGGACTATTTCTCCACCGCATATCCCGACATCGCCCGTCATCAACTCACCGTTAGGTAAAAGGATACGAGCGCGGCGAATAAGCAGGCTTGACGGTGTTGGCATAATTTTGAGCTAAAGTTAATTTTTAAAGGTTAACGGTTAACGGTTAACAGTTAACAGTTAACTGTTAATTGTTATAATTTATAGTATTCACATACAAATAGCAATAGAATTGTCCAGAGGCAGGTGAAAAAGTCCTGTTACGGTCTTTCATCTCTGAACTTTAGTTCAGAGGCTTTTCATGCCATTCTGTTATAATTTGTACCCAGTCCAGTCATTAAAAGCTTATGCCTCGTCCAGACAAGCCAGCAGCAGACGATAATTCCTCTCAAGACCGCGAAAATCCCTGGATAGAAGGACTCAAGACGATTGGCTTAGCAGCAGTCTTGGCCTTTGGCATCCGTACCTTAGTTGCTGAAGCTCGCTACATTCCTACAGGCTCGATGCTGCCAACGTTGCAGATTAACGATCGCCTGATTATAGATAAGCTGAGCTACCGCTTTCAAGAGCCGGAACGGGGAGATATTGTGGTATTTATGCCTCCCGACTCTGCGAGTCTGTGTACGGGACAGCCACCCCCACTGAAAGATGCTTATATTAAGCGAGTAATCGGACTACCTGGAGAACAGGTGGAGGTTAAGGAGGGAAAGGTCTACATCAATAATCAGCCTATTCAGGAAAAGTATATTGAAGAAATCCCGCATTACCCCTATGGGCCTGCGATCGTACCCAAAAATTCTTACTTAGTGCTCGGCGACAACCGCAATGCTAGCTGTGACAGCCATTACTGGGGTTTTGTCCCTAGCGGCAATATCATCGGCCGTGCAGTTGTGCGTTTTTGGCCTCCTAATCGTGCTGGATATGTAAATCCCGATCCTCTCTATCCCACTAAAACGAAATAGTTAACTGTTAACTGTTAAGTGCTCCCCCGTCTTCCTTCTTCCTTCTTCCTTCTTCCTTCTTCCTTCACTGTTAATTCCATGTTTTTACAACTTTGCCGATAAGTTGTTGACCTAACCAAGGGGTATTTACAGAGAGGGATTTGAGGGTTGCGTGTTCGACTTTCCAACTCTGTTGAGGGTTAAACAAAGTCAATTCCGCAGAGATTCCGGGTACTGCGACGGCGGGAGTTTGTCTGATACAAAGGGATGGCCCTGCACTTAAAACCCGCCACAATTCTAAAGCAGACAATTGACCTGTCTCAACTAATTTATGCCACAGTAAAGACAATGCTAATTCTAAGCCGATCGCCCCTGGGGGAGCATCTGCAAAGGCAACTGTCTTTTCTTCATAAGTATAGGGACTGTGGTCAATAGCGATCGCATCGATCGCTCCCTCCTTCACCCCTCGAATTAACGCTAATTGGTCATCAGGATTGCCTAAAGGTGGTTCTAAGCGTAAACTAGGGTCATAAGGAAAGGAAAATCTCCCCCACTCCTCATCTCCCCCGCTCCCCCAGTCCCTAATCCCGGCGATCGCATCCGTATTCAACAATAAGTGCATCCAAGTTGTACTAGCAGTGACGGGTAAGCCTCGTTTTTTAGCGGTTTTAATCAGTTCGACGCTGCGATCGCAAGAAACGCGCATAATATGGACAGGAGTACCCGTCGCCTCAACTAATTCCAATAAAGCTGCTAAAGCCGAAGTTTCTGCGATCGCGGGATTTCCTGCCAAACCCAAAGTAATTGACTGCACTCCCTCACGGGCCGCCCCATTTCCTGCTAATCTGCGATCGCAAGGCCAAAAAGCCACAGGCAAATCAAAAGGCTTCACATATTCCAACAAACGTCTCACTAGAGCCAGATTAGACAGCGGCAAACCATCAGTAAACCCGATTACCCCCGAATCCGCCAAATCTGCCAGCTCTGCCATCTGTTGCCCTTCTAAACCCAAGGTAAGAGCACCCCAGAATTGGATTCGAGCCTGCGGATTGGAGACTTTAGATTTTAGCAAAGCTAAACCCCCCGGACGATCTAACGGCGGTGTCGTCGTTGGCAAAATCGCCAACCGCGTAAACCCACCAGCCACCGCAGCTTTGATTAAAGATTCCAGAGTTTCCCGTTCCTCAAACCCCGGTTCCCCACTATGGCTGTAAATATCCACCAATCCAGGCCCTAGAATTAGACCTTGGCATTCCCGTACTTGAGTATCTGGCGGCCAGTCAGAAATGCTTTCCTGAACTGCTTTAATATCACCGTTTTCGATCAGAACATCAGCAATTTTATCGGTTCCAGAAACGGGATCTAACACCCGCACTTGTTGCAGCAGTTCACAATTCATAATAGCACTTGTTAGTTGGTAATTGGTAATTGGTAATTGGTAATTGGTAATTGGTAATTGCTAATTGCTAATCGCTAATTGCTAACTATCCATCTCCCCCATCTCCCTCATCCTCCCCATCCTCCCTATCTTTTCCTTCTTCCCCTTATTCGCCTTCTTTCCCTAGCCCCTAACCGCTGAAA
>NZ_JAQMUA010000485.1:0-2571 GCF_028330895.1 Kamptonema animale CS-326
GATGGGGAGATGAGGGGTTTGCTGCGTTTGAGTTACCAGTCTTTAGGTGTGGAGCCTTTGGAGAGTTCTAATAATACACAGAATGGTTCTCGACCCAAGGTTTTGTCTGTTCCTAGCCAAGATTCTGCAATTTTGTCCGTTCCTAGCCAAGAGTTTGCAATTCCGATTGTAAAGTCTAAAATTCAAAATCCAAAAGCTCTTGAGCTGGCAGATTTGGTACTCGCGGCTGCATCTGGGGAGTTGGAAGGAGGAGATGGGATTTCACCCGCAACAGGACGAAATTTTGTGGCGCTTCAAACTTTGCAATATATCGAACTGCTACAGGAACAAGAGTGTTTACCCCAGACGTTGGCTTTGGCTTATCAGACTTTGGGGAATTTTTACCGCGATCGCATTTTAGCGGGAGATGTTTCGCGTAGTTACCTATTAATCGCCATCCGCGCTTACGAAATGGTACTTGAATTTACCAGCTCGGATGCAAAACCACAAGGCGATCGGCAAGAAGATGGGGAACGCAGCGCTTTAATTAACCAACTTAACCAGAATTTAACTCAACTCTCTGCTAAATCTGAGCTATCGACTGTTCCCGATATTCTCAATGACCTCGGTACTCTCTACTGGATGCTTTCTCGCTATCCGCGATCGCCTGAAATTGCATCTTTAGCTTTATCTGATTTAGAACACAGTATTGCTCTCTACCAAAAAGCTTTAGCACAGCTCAATCCCAAGACGCAACCCCAGAGCTATGCGAGATTGCAAAAAAATTTAGGCGCAACTTGGGGAGATTTGGCTCGATTTCGAGATGGTACCCAAAATTTACAGCATTCGGTTAGAGCTTACCAGGAAGCCCTTTTATATATTGACCCAGACGTAGAACCTCAACATTATGCTGCGGTTGAGAATAATTTAGGAACAGCTTATTGGAATTTAGCTCAACACGACCAACCAGTGGCATATCTCGAAAGCGCGATCGCGGCTTACACTAAAGCTCTCAGCTATTACAGCCCCGAACGAGAACCCCTAAACTATGCGGGAGTGCAAAATAACTTAGGCACGGCTTGGTGGAATCTTGCTCAGCATGAACCCTCAGAGGGGTTCCTATTAGAAGCTGTGGATGCCTATCGGGAAGCTTTGAGGTATCGTACTCAAGAGTTAGTACCGGCTGCCTGTGCGGCCACGCAGAACAATCTGGGGACAGTTTACTGGCATCTAGCTAACCTCCGGCACAAACAGGGGCGGATAGAATCTTTGGAGAATGCGATCGCAGCTTATCAAAACGCGATCGCCGCCGCCAAGCAAATCCACCCCAACCAGTTGACGTTTGACATACTGGCCGCTTACAACAATTTAGGGCTAGCCCACTATCAGTTAGCCACAGACCCTTACTTCTCCTTGAGTAAACTTGAGCTAAGAACCCATCTAGAATCTGCACTACAAAACCAGTTGCAAGCTTGTATGGGATGGCAACAGCAAATGAACGGGTCAGGGTTAGCAGGTCGCGAAAACACCAATTCTCAAAGCCAGACCCCCAACCCTATCTATGCTGATTGTCGCCAGACTGCTCTAAATTGTATTGTCAAAACAATTCAAGCTTTCTATAGTGAATGTGGGCTGCAAGGTCAAAATTTAGCTCTATCTAAGCTTCCTAGCGATTTACTACCTGAAATTTTGCAACAATTGTAAATAGGACACTTAAAATTTAGTGTATGTCTGTATCCAAGTTTTCCATTACTATGACTTATATTCTTGCCTAATTCTCAAAGCAACTTTGTGGTCATGGCCCCTCCAAAGATCCTTGTGGTTGATGACGACCCGGCAATCCGAAACTTAATTCACCGCTATTTGAGCCAGCAAGGCTATCAAGTGGAGTCTGCCGGGGACGGCCAGACTGCTCTGGGATTATTTGAGCAGCTCAATCCAGACTTAGTGATTCTGGATGTGAATTTGCCCGACACCACTGGCTACAAACTTTGTCAAGAAATGCAAAGTCGGACGGGTGTGTTTGTCTTGATGTTAACTAGCAGAACTGATGAGGCTGACAAAATTAAAGGGTTTGCCCAAGGTGCTGACGACTACATCACTAAACCTTTCAGTCTTGTAGAAATTGGTGCCCGCGTGGGAGCGATATTGAAGCGTAAGCGCATAGTCACTCCCGCAGAACAGCAAAGCCTGATTTTTGGGCCCCTAGCGATCGATCCAGTTCGCCGAGAAGTGATGCTTAGCGGTCAGACAGTTTCTTTAACTGCTCTGGAATTTGACTTGCTTTATTGTTTAGCGAGCAAACCCGGTCGCGTGTGGCGACGAGCTGAACTACTTCAAGAAGTTTGGGATTACGAATATGTCGGAGATCAGCGTGTTGTTGATGTCCACATCGGTCAAATTCGCCGAAAAATTGAACCGGATGCTAATCAACCTTCTATGATTCAAACCGTCCGAGGTGTTGGTTATAAGTTTGAGGCGATTTAGGGAAGAGGGACTAGGGGCTAGGGGCTAGGGAAGAGGGAATTGCTAATGGCTAATGGCTAATGGCTAATTGCAAAAAAATCCTCTTCTTCCCTCTTCCTTCTTCCC
>NZ_JAQMUA010000486.1:0-19732 GCF_028330895.1 Kamptonema animale CS-326
CAATGACGGATAAAATTTCGCTCGCAATGACGGATAAAATTTCGCTCGCAATGACGGATAAAATTTCGCTCGCAATGACAGATAAAATATCACTCGCAATGACGGATAAAATATAGTTAGCTGCTAGATCATATTAAGGAACACCGACGCTGTAAGGCTTTTTTTAGTAGAGATTGGTATTGCTTGTTATTGATGATGTAAGAGCCAAATCTTTCTAGGTGGGGGTTAGTCATCTGCGCGTCAAAGAGGACAAAAGAGCGATCGCGCAGCCGTTCTACTAATTTCACCATCGCTACTTTTGAGCCTTCGGGAATCCTGTAGAACATAGATTCACCAATGAATGCGCCGCCGATGACAATTCCCAGAATACCGCCTGCGAGTTCATCGCCTTGCCAAGTCTCGAAGCTGTAGGCCCAGCCTGCTTGGTTGAGAGCATGGTAAATTTCCTTGAGTTGCGGGGAAATCCAGGTTTCCTCGCGGTTGGCGCAACCTTCAACTACGGCCTTAAAGTCGCGGTTAACGGCGGTTGTGAAGCGATTTTGATTGAGGGAACGGCGGAGCGATCGCGGATAGGTAAAGCGCTCATCTAAGGGAATTAGCGATCGCTCTCTGCTGGAATACCAATTTAAACTATCTTCACCTTCATTTGCCATCAGGAAATAGCCGGCTGCATATCCGTGGATGATTGAGTCAATATCTAGCTGCATCGCCATTCACTGGTATAATTGATTATACGTTTCAGTAAGTTTATCTGTTTAACGTCGTCCTGTAGCTTGCAAAAGCGTTATGAAAAGTTTTGATGCTTGCCCGATGCTGGAGAGTACCTTAAGAAAACTTCTCGATAAAACTGAGAAAACTTGGGGTTACTTCCAAATAAAAAAGAGAAACAATGTTTATATTTTACACCTTGCGGGCAGCAACGAAGATATGCTGATCTTCACTCCTAGTGAGGCCGCTCACTTGTATCGCCTTTATTGGTACGGTCATCCCGATCCTTCAGTGTTTGTAGAAACAAAATCTACTAAACTTTTTGATAAATCTACTCGTTCTTATCAAAGACATAAAGATTATCAAGTTTGTTACAAACTCAACTCCAACCCAGCAATTACTGCTGTTAATAAAATGTTGGCAGAGTTGATTAAAGAGCAGATGACTCACTTTTACGCTCAAATGACAGGGAAAGATGAAAAAATGCCGATTGTTACTTTAGCTGCACAATAGTTTGTTAATTGTTAACTGTTAACTGTTAACTGTTAACTTTACTCCTTTGTTACTCCTAACCCGATGGTTGCAGTCAATGTCTGAACCGATAAATGCGATTACCTTACCTCCTGCCAAAAATCCGCAGCAGGAAGGGGAATGGTTGCAAGAAAGCTTGCAGGTATGGCTTGATTCCGAGTTTCTACCAGAACCCGTTAATTACCAAATTGCCCAAAGAGCGGCCCAAATCTATGTCCGCCAGCGGATGGAGGGTGAGAATGATTTGGGTTCTTTGGTAATTGCGATCGTTACGGAAATGCGGGCCTTTGACTTTTCTAAGAGTTTTTATGGCGAATTTGCGATCGCAAATGCTGTCAGCGACCTACTCCTCGATAGTCTGGGAATCGATCGCTGCTGCGGACAATGAAAGAAAATGGGAAAAATAGGGAAGATGGGGAGTTTTGAGTTTTGAGTTAAAAAGCCAGCAATTCTCCCTTCCCCTCTTCCCAAGCCAAACTACCAGCTTGACTTGACAACACCTGGAAGAAGACCTTGGTGAGCCATTTCGCGAATGACGTGCCGAGATAAGCCGAAGTCCCGGTAATAACCTCTGGGTCGTCCCGTTGCCCAGCAGCGATTCCGCAAGCGAGTCGGACAACTGTTCCGGGGTAGTTGTTGAATTTGGCGATGGATAGCAACTTTCTCCATCTGCGAGCCTGCGACACGGAATTGCTCCTTGAGGTCTTCCCGCTGGGCGGCGTACTTATCTACGAGCTTCTGCCGTCTTTTTTCGCGCTCGATCATGCTCTTTTTAGCCATGAACTGTTCTGGTATCCCTAAATAAAGTCAGTATTTTCCATTCTATCGCAGTTATGGACTGCCTGCTGTCGGCGGCAAGGGGAATAACTTGGGAACATCTCGATATTGCAGGAAGACCCCAGAAACCGGGTTTCTTCTGGATTTGTCGCCAGAAATCGGTTTTCGCACCAGAAACCCGGTTGCTATGTACTTCACTTACCTGGAAAGTGCTGTAATATTACCCACCAGCCAAAAACTTATCTAAATCTGGCACATCTACCCAAGTCCCAGTTACATTCGATTCGTGGGTCAAATCCATTAACAACTGAGAATAAACCCCCTCTTTCAAAGAAGGAACTAATGATTGGCCAGCATCTATTGCCTCAACCCACTTATCGACTACCCGCATAAATGCGGCAATTCTACCATCAGGATAAACTTGAGGAAACTCTAACCTTTCAGGAACTTTAATCTCTGCTAAAGATTCTCCTCCTTTACTTCCCCACAGACGAAAACCGTGTACATAATCCTGTTGATTATCGCTACCTAAAACCAAAGTTCCATTACTTCCATAAACCTCTACCCAATGCCCGCGCCCTTGATAAGTAACAGAACTCAGACAAACTTGACAAGGCGTTCCGTCTGCTAATTCTAACATTAAAGTACAAGAATCATCAGCATCAACAGTTTTTAATTTACCGCCATCTTTGGGATCTGGACGCGAGGTAATGCCTGTAATTAATTGCCCCGATAACCGCCGAATCGCGCCAAAAAGCCAACTAATATAATCAAAAGCATGGGAACCCGTCGCCCCTAAAACACCGCCGCCTTTTTCTTTTTGCGCGTACCAATTCCAAGGGCGAGAAGCATCGGCGCGACTCGATACTAACCAATCAATTTTAATTAACCGCTTTTCTCCTACATATCCCTCTGCCAACAATTCTGCTAGCATTTGCCAAGCGGGGATGAACCGAAACTCAAAATCCATCGTTGCAGTACAAGCTTTTGATCTTGCCATTCGGTACAATTCTCTAGCTTCACTTGCTGTTAAAGTTGTTGGCTTTTCGAGTAACAAATGCTTGCCAGATTCCAATACTATTTGTGCCATTTCAGAATGCAAAAATGGTGGCGTTGAAATTGCCACTGCCTTGACTTCAGGCAAAGCCACTATATCTTCTATCGTATTAGCAGCATAAGGTATATTGTTAGCAGATGCGATCGCCTTCGCCTTATCTAAATCTCGATGATAAACAGCTACAACTTCCGTTCGTGGATGTGCTTGAAATGCGGGTAAATGTACTTTTTGACCGAAGCCAGTACCTACAACGGCAATACTAATGGTAGATGACATAAGATAATTATTTGAGAAAATAAATACGTAAATAATATAGGACTTAGGCATTACTTACGTAACGCCGGCCTCTGGGAGGTCAAAGAACCGCCAGGAATTAGGCGTTACGGATAGTATACCAGCTATGTAATGCAGCTCTCTGGGCGGTATTGCGATCGCTCAGAGGGCTGCTGTACTGCGTGCGTAAGTCCTCAACTGAGACTAATAGCGATCGCGATTTGTTGAATTTAACCTAAATTTAATCTATAATTAACCTTAATCCCTAGTCAGCAAAGTGACTAACCGTAGTTTTGTGAGTAATGAATTCAATATTTTTCAATTCTAGCGATTGGCAAAGTATAACTTTCAGGCTCAGTGTAGCTCTACTGGTCGGCGGTGCGATCGGCATTAACCGACAGCAACCCGGTAGACCCGCAGGATTGAGAACTTTTATGATTGTAAGCTTAGGTGCAGCCATATTTGTCATGATTCCTTTGCAAATCGACAATGAAAACACCTCTTCCTCTGCCAATGCTATCAGCAGAACGCTCCAAGGTGTCGCCACAGGAGTAGGATTTCTAGGAGCCGGAATTATTCTGCAACAAAATCAGAATAAATTTGGTAGAACACAAGTTAAGGGGTTAACTTCCGCTGCTACAATTTGGCTAGCGGCTGGATTAGGAGCAGCCGCAGGTTGCGGTCTGTGGCGAATGAGCTTAATTGGAACAGTTTTTGCATTAGGAGTTCTCAGCGGAGTTAAGAAACTTGAGAAAGCTACTTTACTGCGCCGTCCTTATACTCAAAATCGCATCAAAACACGAGTGAAAGAAGCACCATCTAGCCAAGATATACAAGAGAAGTAATTTAGAGAAAAATTAACTATGACCTATCTTGAAACTGCGGCAAAATTTTATAGTGAAGTTGCAGAAACTCCCCAAGTTGGACTTTGTTGCGTTCAAAGTAGTCCTTTGCAATTACCAGGATTAATCATTCCTCAGCCAATGCAAGAGATGAATTATGGCTGTGGTACTACCGTCCACGCGGCGGAACTTGTAGGTAAACCAGTAGTTTTATATGTTGGTGTTGGCGGCGGTTTAGAAGCCTTGCAGTTTGCTTATTTTTCCCGGCGAAAAGCTGGAGTTATTGTTGTCGAACCTGTAGCCGCCATGCGAGAAGTTGCTCATCGTAACTTGCAACTGGCTGCTCAAGATAATGATTGGTTTGACCCTAGTTTTGTCGAAATTCGAGAAGGCGATGCTTTCGCTTTACCAGTGGCAGATGCTTCTGTCGATGTAGTAGCTCAAAATTGTCTATTTAATATCTTTGAACCTGCGGATTTAACTAAAGCTTTAAAAGAAGCTTATCGAGTATTAAAACCAGGTGGTCGCTTGTTAATGAGCGATCCGATTGCTACTCGTCCTATTCCCCAACATTTGAGAGACGATGAACGATTGCGGGCGATGTGTTTGTCCGGTGCTTTGACTTATGATGAATACGTGCAACACCTGATTAATGTGGGTTTTGGTCAAGTGGAAATTAGGGCGCGGCGACCTTATCGTTTATTGGATCGGGTGAGTTATAATTTAGATGCAGATTTGCTTTTAGAAAGTCTGGATTCTGTGTCTTTTAAGGTATCAATTCCCGATGATGGGGCCTGTGTGTTTACGGGTAAAACAGCAATTTATAACGGGTTAGAAGAGTTTTTTGATGATGGAGCCGGTCATATACTTCAGCGGGGAGTTCCTGCGGCGGTGTGCGATAAAACTGCTGGGAAGTTAGGGGCATTAATCCAGGATCGGGTGTTAATTACTGATTCGACTTGGCATTATAGTGGTGGGGGTTGTTGTTAGATGTTTGATTAACAAAATAATGACAGAACTGAGGCAACTGGCACAATTAGTAGGGTGCGTCAGACGCTAAAACCCTGACGATTTCGATCGATTCCCGTGTCTGACGCACCCTAAAAGTAGATTAGAGTGTGACAATTGCGTAAGCCCTAAAAAATGAGATTGCCTATGCAGTTGAAAATCAATCCCTAATAGGGATTTAGTTTAATTGCGGCATTTAATATCCTCGGTCGGAATGCGATCGCAATCACAAGTTTCAATCCCTAATAGGGATTTGGTTTAATTGCGGCTCTGGCAGCGTAAAAAGTTTCTGCATTGAAAACTGTTGGTTTCAATCCCTAATAGGGATTTGGTTTAATTGCGGCTTGAGCCACGAAGCCCCGCTATCACGGGATTTCTCGTTTCAATCCCTAATAGGGATTTGGTTTAATTGCGGCGGTGGATTTTGTGGGTGCTTGTCAATTTCATATAGTTTCAATCCCTAATAGGGATTTGGTTTAATTGCGGCTTTCGGCCCAACTATCTTCGGCCCGACCGTTGACCCGTTTCAATCCCTAATAGGGATTTGGTTTAATTGCGGCACAGCATAAAACCCATGAATAGAATCCTTGACAATCAGTTTCAATCCCTAATAGGGATTTAGTTTAATTGCGGCGTATCAAGACAAGGATCGCGCATACGCGCGTATGTTTCAATCCCTAATAGGGATTTAGTTTAATTGCGGCCCGCCGCCAAGAAATTACAAAATCTGGTACTTAGTTTCAATCCCTAATAGGGATTTAGTTTAATTGCGGCCCTCTGAGAAAGGGGGAGTGGCGGTGCAACCGCCAACTAGTTTCAATCCCTAATAGGGATTTAGTTTAATTGCGGCGAAAAAAGCAGGATGGGCAGAAGCAAAAATGATAATGTTTCAATCCCTAATAGGGATTTAGTTTAATTGCGGCCCCCAAATTTGGGAGAAATTAAATTTTAGGAAGGAGACGTTTCAATCCCTAATAGGGATTTAGTTTAATTGCGGCAGTTTCCCCCGCCAAATTATTGAGCTCAGAAACTAACTCCTCATGTTTCAATCCCTAATAGGGATTTAGTTTAATTGCGGCCTAGACCTGTCTTCGACAACATCTTTTAGCTGATTCGTGTTTCAATCCCTAATAGGGATTTAGTTTAATTGCGGCTTGGCGATTGTGTTACATCTAGCAACCCCTACACCGAAAAGTTTCAATCCCTAATAGGGATTTAGTTTAATTGCGGCTTAAAGCCGTTGCCTTTGGAGGAAGTGAATTCAGAGAAATCGTTTCAATCCCTAATAGGGATTTAGTTTAATTGCGGCCCGCCAGATACCGAGCTTGGGGCATATTCGACTTTGCCGTTTCAATCCCTAATAGGGATTTAGTTTAATTGCGGCTGACGGTTTCTGAAAGCCTTACTATATTTAGTTTTCAAGGTGCGGTTTCGGGAATCTGATCTAAAAGTATCATTCCAGCCATCGACTTGTCAATACCCTCCTGCGATCTTATCCTCAAATCCATACCCTGTAAAGGTTGCAGCCATTGCGGGAATCGTTTTTTTAAGTAAGAGGCATCAAACCCTTACAGCAGTTGCATTACAGCCGAAAAATTTGATACCCCAAAATTTACACCTACCGATTCCCGCAAACTAGGCAAAAATATACTCCTGCCTTAACAGTCAACAGTTAACCAAAATGCTTAATAATCGCATCCGCAAACTCCGAACACTTCAACTCAGGGACAGGCGGTTCCATCATTCGCGCCAAATCATAAGTCACTTCACCATTAGAAATCGCCGCCGCCAAACCCTTCTTAATCAAATCGGCCGCCTCCTGCCAACCGAGATATTCTAACATCATCACCCCCGACAAAATCAGCGAACCAGGATTAACCTTATCTAAACCCGCGTGTTTAGGTGCAGTCCCATGAGTCGCCTCAAAAATTGCACATTCATCCCCAATATTCGCCCCCGGCCCCATACCTAAACCGCCGACAATAGCGGCCGCCGCATCCGATAAATAATCACCATTCAAATTCATCGTCGCCAGAATCGAATACTCCGCTGGCCGCGTTTGAATCTGTTGGAAAATACTATCAGCAATCCGGTCATTGACCATGATCTTTTCCTTCCACTTCCCATCGCCATGACTTTCCCAAATAGCCGAGAGAACTTCCTCAACATCTTTGCAAATCTTGGCTTGCTTTTCAGGGGTCAAAGCATCATATCCCGGTTCAATCTGACGGGCATTATCTTCTAAACTAATCTCAGGATTCCGTTCCTTATTACTCAGAATCCAAGACTCCATCTCAGTCACGCACTCATTACGAAACTCACTCTTTACCAATTCGTAACCCCAGTCACGAAAAGCACCTTCAGTGTATTTCATAATGTTGCCCTTATGCACCAAAGTTACTTGTTGCTTAGCCTTTGGCAACCGCAAAGCGTGCTTAATCGCTCGACGAATTAACCGCTGAGAACCTTTTTTGCTAATCGGTTTAATCCCAATTCCCGAATCCAGAGGAATTTGTTTTTTCCCATGTTCAGGCGTAGCCGGAATTAACTCATTATTCAAAAATGCAATTAACTTATTGGCGATTTCGCTGCCTTCTTTCCACTCAATCCCCAGGTAAATATCCTCTGTATTTTCCCGGTAAATAATCACATCCAGCAACTCAGGAGTTTTGTGCGGCGAAGGCGTTCCGGGATAATATTTACAAGGGCGAATGCAGGAATAAAGATCGTGATTTTGCCGCAAAGCTACGTTTAAGGAACGAATACCGCCGCCGATAGGAGTCGTCAATGGCCCCTTAATTGCTACACCATATTCTTTAATTGCATTGCTAGTATCGGGGGGCAAATATTGGTAAGTACCGTAAACTTCGCAAGCTTCATCACCGGCATAAATCTTAAACCAATTGATTTTTTTCTTACCACCATAGGCTGTTTCTACCGCAGCGTCCATAACTTTCTGGGAAGCAGGCCAAAGGTCAACACCCGTCCCGTCGCCGCGAATGAAGGGAATAATTGGGTCGTCAGGGACGATGGGCTCCCCATCTTTGAATGTAATTTTAGAACCAGTTGTAGGGGCTGTAATTTTTTCGTACATACTTAGAAAGTGTGGATAGCAATGTTTTCTATTGTGTCACGACTTGGGAAATAGATATCAACAATTTATTTGAGATTTTATTTGTAATTTGTAGCATAGACAGCAGAAAAATCATTATCTTGTATTCTAGTTAAGGTGAAAGTGCTAGTTTAATTTCTGAAGATTCTCCCAAAGCTTCATTAATTACTATTAATTTACCTTGACTATCCCCTCCTAATTGCTGATTAGCATTGAGCAGTTCTATTCCGTAAATAGTTCCATCGGGAGCAATATCTATATTTAATTCTCCGCTAACTTGAACTGTTTCTACCTCTGTTGGTTTTTCTTTCAGGTAAATATAAGCAACATTGTATCTCGGATCGTAGGTCAGTTTCATAAGAACCTCTATTTAAAAAATCAAGTAAAATTAATGAATCTCTCCCCTATTTACTCTTTCCGCATATTCTTCCTCACTACCCAAATTACAAACCAAATAATCAGAGAAAGCACTACAATCTTAGAAACAGGGCCTAAATATTCATCAACTAAATCATAGTGATCTGCTAATTTATATCCCATAAAAGTGAGGAAACTCACCCATAAAGTAGTGCCCAGAGTTGAGTAGATTAAAAATGGCACTAAGGGCATATTATTAATGCCAGCGGGTAAGGATATTAAAGTACGAACTCCTGGTACAAGACGGCATAAAAATACAGCTTTAGTACCGTGACGCTTAAACCACCTATCAGCTTTGTCAATATCGTTGCCGGATACTGTAATCCATTTGCCATATTTATCAGCCAGATTTCGCAAACGTTCTTCGCCTAAGATTTTACCTGCATAGTACCAGGGTAAAGCCCCTAAGACAGTACCAATTACTCCGGCCGCGATCGCAGGTGCAAACTGCATATCTCCTTTCGCGACTGTGAATCCTGCGAATGGCATAATTAATTCCGATGGAATCGGCGGAAAAAGATTTTCTAGAAACATCAATAGTCCAATTCCTAGATAACCCAAGGATTGCATTGTATTAATTATCCACTCAGACATTTTTTTTAGTTAATTGTTAGTGGTTAGTGGTTAGTTGTTGGTTGTTAAGTTGGTTGCTAATGCAATCTGAGGTGTTGCGAACGTAGTGAAGCAAACTAAGCCCGAAGCAATCTCAATGGCCCAGCGATTGCTTCGCTTTGCTCACAATGACACTAGAGAAATTAGCGCTGAAAAGAGAAGTCACACAAACCTGCGATCGCTTCGCTTTGTCGCAATGACACCGTTAACAGTTAACCGTTAACAGTTAACCGTTAACAGTTAACCGCTAACAATTATGTGCCAGAAGTCCAAGAGTTCATGTACTCAATTTGTGCAGGAGTCAGGGTATCAATATTAATCCCCATTGCTTGCAACTTTAACCGTGCAATTTCCTTGTCAACATCAGCAGGAATAGAATGAATACCAGCTTCCAATTTGCCTTTATTCTTGACCAGATATTCACAAGCCAAAGCTTGGTTAGCAAAGCTCATATCCATTACTGCACTGGGGTGTCCTTCCGCAGCAGCCAAGTTAATTAAACGTCCTTCACCGAGTACGATTACTGACTTGCCATTCTTAAGGCGATACTCTTGAGTGAAAGGCCGTACAGTCCGTACTTCAGTAGCTTTTTCACCTAAAACTTTAAGGTCAATTTCGATGTCAAAGTGGCCGGAATTACAAACCATTGCGCCGTCTTTCATTACGTCGAAATGTTCGCTGCGAATGATATGTTTATTGCCGGTAACTGTGATAAATAAATCTCCCACTGGTGCGGCTTCATCCATCGGCATGACGCGGAAACCGTCCATGACAGCTTCGATCGCGCGGATCGGATCGATTTCGGTAACGATGACGTTTCCACCCATACCGCGAGCCCGGAGTGCAGTGCCTTTGCCACACCAGCCATAGCCTGCAACTACAATATTTTTACCGGCTAACAGCACGTTGGTAGCGCGGATAATGCCATCTAAAGTAGATTGACCGGTACCGTAGCGGTTGTCAAAGAAGTGCTTGGTATCCGCGTCGTTAACGTTCATTGCGGGGAAGGTGAGCACGCCGTCTCGGAACATGGCCCGCAGGCGGACGATCCCGGTGGTGGTTTCTTCGGTGGTACCGATCAGGTCGGAAATTTGGTTTTGACGGTGTTGGATTAAACTAGCAACTACGTCGCTGCCATCGTCGATAATGATGTTGGGGCGGTGATCTAGAGCAATATTGACGTGGCGTTCATAGGTGGCTGCGTCTTCGCCTTTGAGGGCAAATACTGGTATGCCATAATCGGCTACAAGGCTTGCGGCTACGTCATCTTGGGTACTCAGCGGGTTGCTGGCGATGAGGACAGCATCAGCGCCTCCGGCTTTGAGGGCGATCGCTAAGTGGGCCGTTTCGGTGGTTACGTGACAACAAGCGGCTAAGCGGATGCCAGTAAAGGGTTTTTCTTTGGCGAAACGGTCTCTAATTTGCCCCAAAACGGGCATTTCCCGGCCGGCCCATTCGATGCGTTGTTTTCCCAAGGGGGCAAGGGACAAGTCTTTGACTTCGTGCTTTAACTGGACAACTGTTGCCGTCATGTGATTTTTCAGAAAACGTTCAATGTTTAACTAGATTAACTCAGCGTGCAAAAAACTGGGAGAGCAAGCAAAGGATATTTGGATCTTTGAATCTCGATCGATCCCTAGTCTGTAGTGGCGATCGCATTTGGCGCTGATTTTTTTGGCATCATCTTTCCAGGGTGCGATCGCGCCTACAGATCCCGAAGACAAAAGCCCCGATCGAGTTCCCCGTCGCCAATTTTTAGCCTTCAGCCCTCAATAATTGATGTTTTTCACTGAATTTTTCATCAAACATGGTATTTTTTTTACATTTAGTAATATAAGCTTACAAAAAGTCATAAATCTTACGAGCGACATTATGAGTATGGTTATGATACGATATCGTACAAAATAATAACTATAAATAACAACTACAAATAACAAAACAACTACTTTCTTGAATGCTTGGTAATTTTTGTTTTTTTCTCTTATGTTAAAAAAGCTATTTCAGCAAAAAATTTTTAAGTTTCTGATCGGTGGTGGCGTAGCAGCAACAATAAACATACTTATCATATCTTCGATAATTGAAAAACTAGGATTTAATACGCCAGTTTTACGCAATATCGCGAATGTAATATCAATTGAATTTTCGCTGTTAGCGAGTTTTTTCATCTATCGGATTTGGGTTTGGCCAGGAGGTGCGTGGACTATTCGAGAAGTATTGTGGCGACAAATTCCCTTGTACCATCTCTCGGCTGGCACTTCTGTCATTGTTCGCATCTTCCTTGTATTTCCTTTATTGGATTGGTTAAAACTCAATTACATAATCAATACCTTGGTAGGTGTATTTTTAAGTGCGTCTATCAATTATTTAATCAGCGATCGATTAGTCTTTAAATCTCCCGTTCAATCTTCTAAGAACCTACCCGATTTTTCTTCAGAAATATATTGTCCAGAAGGTTTGGCTCCTGCATTGGAAAACAGCTCTTCTCAACCCAGACAATATCAATCTGAAAAGTCAACAGAAATTAAAGTTTTCTCGATTGTCATTCCCGCTCACAATGAAGAAGGTTGTATCGTCGAAACTGTCCAATCCATTACCCAATTACTAGAAGAAAAAAAGATTGATTACGAAATTATAATAGTTAACGATAACAGCCGCGATCGCACCGAAGAATTATTGCAGCAGCTAACTTCTCAAAATAGTAAAGTACGTTATATAAATAATTATTTGCCTAACGGCTTTGGTTTCGCTGTTCGCTGCGGATTAGAGAATTTTCAAGGAGATGCTGTAGCCATTGTCATGGCAGATAATTCTGATGCCCCGGAAAATATTATTGATTACTATTATAAACTGCAAGAAGGTTATGATTGTGTGTTTGGTTCTCGATTCATCAAAGGTGGTAAAGTTATTGATTATCCCACTCACAAATTGCTCATAAACCGTTTAGCTAATTTATTTATTAAAATTCTATTTGGATTGAAGCTGAATGACACAACCAATGCCTTTAAATCCTACCGCAGAGAAGTAATTGAAGGTATTTATCCTCTTCTATCTCATCATTTTAACTTGACAGTTGAAATGCCTCTTAAGTCAATTGTTCGGGGATATTCCTACACAATTATCCCGATCAGATGGCAAAATCGTAAAACAGGTGTATCTAAGCTAAAAATCAAAGAAATGGGAAGCCGCTATTTATTTGTGGTACTTTATATTTGGCTAGAAAAACATCTTTCTAGAGGAGATTATGTTCGCAAGCAACCTGAATTAAATAGCCTCAAAAAAATGAGATGATCGATCTTCATTATGAATAAACGAGTTTTGATTACTGGCGGCTCTGGATTTGTAGGCAGTTCTCTTGGTCTGGGACTAGCTCAACGTTATCCTGACTGGCAAATTACGGCTTTAGATAACCTAAAGCGACGGGGTTCTGAATTAAATTTACCCCGGCTAAAGCAAGCAGGTATTGAGTTTGTTCATGGTGATATCCGAAATACAGAAGATTTAGACCCAGCGGTACTACAACCCGATTTAATTTTAGAATGCTCTGCCGAGCCATCAGTTTTAGCAGGATATGCTGCTCCTGGTTATGTCTTACAAACTAACTTAGTAGGAACCATTAACTGTTTAGAATTAGCTCGTCAAACTCAGGCAGATTTTATCTTTCTGTCTACAAGTCGAGTTTATCCCATTGCTTACCTCAATGCTATGGAATTTACAGAAGCAGAAACGCGCTTTCACCTCACAGAAAAACAGTCTTTATCAGGTGCATCCAGTCACGGTATTTCTGAAGAATTTCCTTTAGATAAAGCTCGCTCTCTCTACGGAGCGACCAAACTAGCCTCAGAATTACTTATTACTGAATATGCTGATGCTTACGGATTGAGAACTCTAATTAATCGCTGTGGAGTCCTTACTGGCCCCTGGCAAATGGGCAAAGTCGATCAAGGTATTTTTGCCTTGTGGATTGCATTTCACTACTTCCAAAAACCCTTAAAATACATCGGTTATGGAGGCACAGGTAAACAAGTCAGAGACTTTTTACACATAGCAGATTTACTAGACTTGATAGATTTACAAATTGACAATTTAGAAGCATTAAAAGGAGAAGTTTTTAATGTTGGTGGTGGGATAAATAACACGCTTTCGCTTTATGAAACAACTCAGCTTTGCCAGGAGATTACGGGGCATAAAGTTCCGATCGATCCTATTGTAGAAAACCGCATCGGCGATGTTCCTATTTTTATTACAGACTCCCGCAAAGTGATTACTGCTACTGGATGGCAACCTAAAAGAGATGCTAAGATGACTCTGACAGAAATTTATGAGTGGATTTATCAATTTGAGGAATATGTCAGTGATATTTTTAATTAAAAAAGAGTTGGGTTTGGCTAGTGCTTCCCCCAACTTACAGTTAACAGTTAACCGTTAACAAAATTTAGTATTGAGGCACAGAAGGGTCAACTTCCTTACTCCAAGCAGTAATTCCACCCTTTACATTAATGCCGTCAATTCCAGCTTCTTTAAGGATGCCTAACGCCTTTGCCGATCGCCCACCCATTTTGCAATGTGCGATCAACCGATGGCCGTTCAACAATTCCTTAACCTTCTGAACACCGCCGCCAGTTTCGATATCCGGTAAAGGCACTAATACCGAACCTGGAATCTTCCCAATATCATACTCGTTAGGATTGCGAACATCTAACAACACAAAATCACTTGCGCCGCTGTCAATTAACTCCTTAAGTTCCTTAACAGTCATCTCTGGAATTTCTATCGGTTGTTCATCGCCCCGAGGAGGTATGTCGCAGACGATATCTATGTCAACCAACTTTTCAATCACAGGCCGCACCGGATTCGGTCGCAGTTTCAACTCGCGGAACGTCATATCCAAAGCATTATAAAGCAACAACCGACCGCTCAAAGTCTTACCTTGACCCAAGATAATTTTGAGAGTTTCTGTTGCTTGAATGCAGCCAACAACTCCCGGCAAAATTCCTAAAACACCGCCTTCTGCACAGGAAGGAACCATACCAGGGGGCGGCGGTTCTGGGTACAAATCGCGATAATTGGGGCCATCTTGGTAATTAAAAACAGTAGCTTGGCCTTCAAATCGGAAGATAGAACCGTAAACATTTGGCTTGTTCAGCAATACGCAAGCATCATTCACCAAATAGCGCGTCGGGAAGTTATCAGTACCATCGACGATGACATCATAAGGTGCGAGGATATCGAGAGCATTTTCACAACTTAGACGAGTGTTGTACAAGTCAACCTGGCACAAAGGATTGATTTCTTGAATCCTATTTTTAGCAGACTCAATCTTTGGTTTTCCTACCCAAGATGTTCCGTGAATCACCTGCCGTTGCAAGTTGGAAGTGTCTACTATATCAAAATCTACGATGCCAATGCGCCCGATGCCAGCAGCAGCAAGGTACAATAACAGTGGCGAACCGAGTCCACCAGTGCCGATGCACAGAACGCTGGCAGCTTTGAGGCGCTTTTGCCCATCTAGCCCTACCTCTGGGAGGATTAAATGGCGCGAATAGCGCTCGTATTCTTCTAATTTTAGCTGGATTTCGCCTAGATTCGGATTTAACATGGCAGTCAGTGTAGCGCAGCTCAATCTAATATCATATCTCAATGTTTGGCATTGCTTTGGCTATTTTTAGTTTTCCTAATTATTTCTTAACCTGAGTTGATTCGAGGGTAATGATTTCCTCTGATTGAAAGTTACCCTCTCCGTCAAGGCTCCAATTGCGGAGGTCTTGGACTTTGCCTTGGTAAACTGAGACTATGATGTAGGAGTATTGCGGCCAAGCTAAGGCGCGATCGCACTCGGAGGGAATGGCTGGATGTTCGGGGTGGGAGTGGTAAATGCCGATGATGCTAAGATGGCGATCGCGCCCCTGTTTCATCGCCTTTAACATCGCAGACGGCGCAATGGCGAAGCGATCGCGCCTGCTACGCTCTAGGTTATCCCCGCATTCCATCTCTGGCAAAGCTTCCGCCACCTCTGGGTTCCAAGCATTTTCAGTTGGCCAAACTTCTACCAAGATTTTCACATCCCCAGCGATTTCTCCCATCAAAAAACCGCAACACTCATCAGGATAAGTGTTTTCTGCATGAGCCTGGATAGCTTGCAAATGGTTAGCAGTAACTTTTATAACCATATTTGATAACCCAAGGAAGAAAGAAAAAGGAAGAAGGCAATAAAAACAAGGGCTTCAGCAACAGGACTTACGCACCAACCAAAGAAACCGGGTTTTTTACGAAAATACTTCGTTTTTACCCACAGATGCTCTCAAAAACCCGGTTTCTGGAGCCATGAGCGTAAGTCCTAAGCAATTAAGAATGCCCTAACTATCTTGGCGGTTGCGATGTCATTGCTAGCGCAGCACAGCATTGCAAAATAAAGACAGATCCTAAGTAATTTGCCGGAGTTCGGATTAAAAGTCCTACCTACTAAAATCAACTAGGAGTTTGCTGCAATTCTGGCCTTTCTTCAGCAACAATTGCCCCTGCTACTGGACAGACTTGCAGACAAATCCCGCAATCAATACAAGTTTGAAAATCAATCCAATACCAATCAGTTCCCTTAACATTTTTGCCAGGCCCTTCATGAATGCAGGCAACGGGACAAGCGTCTACACAATCAGCAACGCCTTCGCAAATATTGGTAACGATAGTATGGGGCATATTTCCTTTACTTGTTAGTGGTTAGTGGTTAATTATTAGTGTTAGCAGTTAACAGTTAGCAGTTAACAGTTAACCATTAGCTAAGTCCCGGTTTCAATAGTCGGCAAGCCTGCGGCGTTAATCCAGACAACTTGACTAATACGGCGATTGCGAGCATATTCCCGCGCTTCCTCGGCAGTTTCCCGCCCTTCTAAATCTACTTCAACTCGGACTAAAGGAGCAGACTCTCGAAGTTTTTGAGCATAGGAAAACGCCGCTGCATAAGCTTGGGGTGTTTCCGGTATTACTAACCAATCACTCCCAGGCGTTTCCTTGGGCAATTCTCCAGTATTTAACAGAATATAGTGCAAGTCTTCAATATTAAATGAAAACCCGATTCCTGGGTAAGAATCCCCTTCGGGATGATAAAGTCCCAACAGTCGATCGTATCGTCCGCCCTGTCCCAAAACTCGCTGTTCTCCCTCAGTATTGCTAACAATTTCAAACACAATACCAGTGTAGTAGTCAAATGTTTGAATCAAACTGAGGTCAAGATGGATTTGGAATGTACTCTCCTGACTCTGACCAAGGGGAAGAGCGGTTTTAGATTGACATTCATTGAGCAAATCGACAAGAGATTTGAGATTATTTACCGCTTCTCGCTGCGATAAATCTAAATCCAGGTTAGCAACTATTGGTAGCACATCCTGTGGACGGCCTCGAAGGTCGAACAGCAAAAATGCCCTTTCCCGGAGTTCTGGGGACAGAGGCAACGTTTCTAGGGCAATACGGTCAAGATTTGCGATCGCACTCCTCACCCGATCTCGCACCTGCACCGGAAAGGGATCGAGCAGCTTCGCTGTCAAGCCAGCTTCTCCTAAAACCAAATGCCACCCACTCAGTCCCAAGTTCTGCAAGCACTCGCACAGCAACAGCAAAATTTCCACATCCGCCGCTACACCGCCAGCGCCGAGTAATTCCACGCCAGCTTGATAAAATTCCTGCTGGCTACCGTGACCACCAAATCCCCGCCCTTTACGGAAGACATTAGCATTGTAGTAGAGGCGCTGCGGCCAAGCTGCGTTGTCCACCATTCGCGTTGCGGCCGCCCTAGCAATGGAAGCCGTCAACTCCGGCCGCAAGCCGAGTTCGCCATCTTCAGCATCTTGTAACTGAATTACCGTTGAACGTTGAACGGCTCCACCGGCCATTAAAGTATCCAACCGTTCGAGGGTAGAGGTAATAATTCGGTGATAGCCCCAGCGGTGAAAAACCTGCTGCAAGCGGCGTTCTATTGAGATTTTTTGGGCAACATCGAGGGGCAGTAGATCCCTTGCACCCGAAGGAGGTTGATGAACCATTCTAGAGGATTTTAGTAATTGGTAATTGGCAAGTAAGGAAGAAAGAAGAAGGAAGAAAGAAGAAGGAAGAAGTTAGAAGTTAGAAGTTAGAAGTTAAGAAGGCAAAAAAACTAACACAGAAAGCAGGCAAAATTTTCCCAGTTTCCTAGTCTCCCAGTTTCCCCATCTCCCCGTCTCCCCCTCTCAATTCTTCTTACCGCCGCCGAACAAGCCGCCGAAAAATCCGCCGCTTTTAGGTGGATCGGTTTTTTTGCCAGATGCTGATTTTCCAGTGCTGGCCTGGGGTTTGGCTCCAGGCTTTTGGCCCTTCGTCGCCGTCGCTGGCTGTGCTGTTGCTTGTTCTAACTTTTTCTTGGCTTCTAAGGCCGTAGGTTCTTCGGGATTTAATTCTAAGGCTTTTTTAATCTCAATTTTTGCCATTGTTGCCTGTTTTTGCTCTAAATAACACATCCCTAGTAAGGCATGGCCTTTACTATGTTTGGGCTCGCGATTTAAAGCTTCTTTTAATTCCAAAATTGCTTTGGCGTAGTTTTTAGTAGACATCAACCCCTCAACGCGGCGACAAGCTTGCTCTACAAATGAGTCTTGGGCTTTCGGGGCTGCGGCTGGGGCTTTCGGTGCTGCTGAAGCAGGGGTTGTTGCCGCTGGAGCCGGCTGAGCCTGACTTGCTACTGGGCCTTTTTGTTCTTTCCGCAGTAGGTAAACCATATTCAGCTCGCTGATTTGAGCGATGATATCCAGGCTGTCGCTCATGGATTCGTATTGTTTCTCAGCAAGTTCGGTGAGTGCTTTTTTGTAAGCTTCCTGAAAATCTTTGGCCGTAGTTAGCTGTTTGGCTGCTTCGCTTTCAAAGTGCAGGTTTTTTTGTTCTTTGACGGCGCGTTTGGCAATCATGTCCACTAGCAGACCATATTCTTTGCGATCGCTTTCTTTGGAAAATTTGTTATAAGCGGGATTAACCACTTTTGACAAAAACTCATTAGCTTTGTTTTTCTCTGCTTGACTTTCAAAGGGACAAGTATCTGAGTGCAAGCGGCGAACTATTTTCATATACCGTTTGCGGATATCGTTAAACTCAGCATCCAGGGGAACTCCCAGAATGGCGTGCTGATCTGTGAAGTCAAATTTGAACAACCCTTTTGTGATTTGAATAGACATGATATTTCTATCCTTCCCTCGCTTTCCACTATACCTTTAATCTAACTTCAAAAATTAAACATTAAGAACTAAAAAATAAAGATTCAATGAAGAATTAAAATTTTAATGAAAAATCGAATTAAGAACTAAAAGGAAGCAAAGATCGCTTATGGGCGATCGCTTAGGATCGATCGCTTTCCTGGGGAAGATTTGGCCACGATGATAGGGGAGGAACCCGCTGCAAAGCATCGCGGATCTGGTCGTGAATGCGACCGTTGCTGCCCAAAATCCGACCGGAGTTAATCTGTAGGGGGCTGCCATCATAAGCTGTGACTTGACCTCCTGCTTCTAAGAGTATCACTATACCTGCGGCCATGTCCCAAGGTGAAAGTCCTCTCTCCCAGTATCCATCTAAGCGACCACAGGCAACGTGGGCGAGGTCGAGGGAGGCGGAACCGCTACGCCGCACGCCTTGGGTGAGGTGGGTAAGGTGACAAAATTCGGCATAGTTATTGTCTGCTGTTTCGTGGCGATCGTAGGCAAAGCCAGTTACGAGTAAGCTTTTGCTCAATTCTGAGATTTGGGAGACTTGGATAGGGCGGCGGTTGCGGGTTGCTCCTAAGCCAGTAGCGGCTCGAAACAGCTCGTTATGAAAGGGGTCAAAAATCGCGCCGACTTGGGGCACGTTGTCAATTAGTAGTCCAATGGAGGCGGCTGAGAAGGGATATTGATGAGCATAATTAGTAGTGCCATCCAGAGGATCGATCGCCCAGAGGTATTTGCTGGTTCTGTCGCCGAGGGAGCCGGATTCTTCGGTGAGAATACCGTGTGTGGGTACGTGGCGGCGGAGTACATCGAGGATGGCGACTTCGGCGGCTTTATCTGCTTCTGTGACTAAATCACCAGGACGGCCTTTTTCTTGAATTTCTTCTAATTTGCCCCAATATGCTTGCAGTACGGCTCCAGCAGCGAGGGCGGCTTCGGTGGCGATGTCTAGAAGGTTTTGTAGTTCGTCGGCGGACATAATTTAATTGTTAATTGTTAATTGTTAACTGTTAACTGTTAACTGTTAGCTGTTAACTGTCAACTGTTAATGGGTAATTGGTAATTGGTAATGGCTAATGGCTAATGGCTAATGGCTAATGGCTAATGGCTAATTGCTAATTGCTAATTGCACATCCTCCCCATCTCCCCTATCTTCCCCATCCTCTCCATCTCCCCCATC
>NZ_JAQMUA010000487.1:0-3281 GCF_028330895.1 Kamptonema animale CS-326
AGCAAGAAGAGGAGCGGGGGAGCAGGGGGGCGAGGGAGCGGGGGGGGCGGGGGAGATGGGGAGCAGGGGGGAGATGGGTAATTAGCAATTAGCCATTAGCAATTAGCCATTAGCAATTAGCCATTAGCAATTACCAATATTTAGTAAATTCTGTTCATCCGATCGTTATGGCGAATCGACAACTGAGGAATTTTAATCTGCTTGACAGCTTCATCTAAATGTAAGGTGCGGACTTTATGCTCAAACACATTTACTTGATAGACTAGGCGATGAGTAATGTCTAATCCTGTTAACCAGCCGCTTCTGGGATGGTACGCTCCAGTGTCAATGTCTAACCAACCGTTTCCTTGTGCTAATTCTCCGGGACTAACACCCTCAAAGGTAAAAGTAATAGTATGGCCTGTGATAATTAATTTATCAGGAAAATAAGGCTTGGAAATCCGATGAAATTCTCCGCGAATCCAACAGAGTTGATAGGTAGATTGCTGTTTGAGAGAGAGTTTAGGATCGACACCAGCATGAGCTAGCCAAATATCGCCTAAGTCGAGGTAGGGGGGAAGCGATCGCATCCAATCTAAGTGTTTATACGGAATCATCCCTATATCTATATAACTATCTATTGTCGCCTGTCCCCCACTGTAGATCCAAGCTGGTAAAGATCGCGGATCGCTTCCATTCGCCTCGATCATCAGTTGTTCGTGGTTTCCCAACAGGCATTGGTAGGAACTTTGCTTCACAAAATCTACCACTTGAGCGCTTTTGGGCCCCCTGTCTATTAAATCGCCTAAGAAATAAACTCGATCGTCGCTATTGGGGGCGATCGCTTCTAAAAGGGTCATTAACCCATCGTAGTGTCCGTGTACGTCCCCAATGACGATGCGCCGTTGGTTCATTTTTCTTACCCGGTTCGCGGATTTCAAACACGATGTTCTGGTTGACAATAGTTCAGTTACCTTAGCTGAAACCCTTATTTTTAATTAGTTTTTGCAGCAGGCAACTCGGATTTTTTGGTGCAGTTACTCCCATAATGTCCGAACTATTGTGTTCAAGATTTACCCAGGGTTCGTGTTCTGGTGGTTAAATTATACCACTATCAAATCGAATTATGTTTCATAAATCACCTTAGTTTGTAAGTGCTCGGATCAGACTTTGAAGTTCTGCAAGCATTCCTTTTTTCTTGACAGGGGCCGACTGTGGAGCAGAAGGATCGCCATTTTGGACAGTTGGGGCTATAATCCGTTCGAGATCGTCTCCTACAGGTTTTTGGGCTGTTTCGGATATCAGTTTGTATTCACCCTCTGTTTCCTCCAGCCATACTTGCCAAGATTGAGGGTAGCAACGGAAAAGGGCCGCCGTTGGTAGGGGTCTGATGTAGTAGCAAGATTGGAGGGTATTGAGAAAGCGATCGCGCAATTGGCGACCTGCATAACCAATGCCAATGGTAGCTGCGTCTTCCAGACGGGGGTTGAGGAGAATTACGGGGCGGGAATCGGCGGCGTTACAGAGTTGTTCGACTTGGGCAACTTCAATTGAGGAAGCATTTACCAGTAGGAAAACTTGGTCTTCTGATTCGATTTTCTCTGCTATGGGGGATCTGCTACTACCTAAGTCTGTTATTTTAAATGGTACTGTTCCCCAGTCTCGGCGGGCAAGAGCGGCGGCACCGGTGTCAGGAAAGAAGACTTTAAGGCCGTTTGCTAGTTCTTCAAAGTCGGTGATGAATTGCTGGGTTATTGACTGTGCTTGCAGTGCGATTTCTGGGAAAACTAATTCAACTTGTAACCGGGTTTGACCGTCGTTGAGGGCAGCTTTCACTGCTTCGCGGGATTGGGCGATCGCTTCTTCAAGTGTTTTCGGGAGTTCAATCATAAGAGGGGCTAGGGGCTAGGGGCTAGGGAAGAGGGAAGAAGGAAGAGGAAAGAAGGAAGAGGGAAAATTACCAGTTAACCGTTAACAGTTAACAGTTAACAGTTAACCGTTTTGGCATTAATCTTTCCATAATTTGGGCGATCGCGATCGCAGTCCAGTCTATATCAGCTTCGGTGGTATCTCTGCCCAGAGTCAAGCGAATTCCTCGAATAGCCTCAGTTTCGCTGTATCCCATCGCCAACAAGGTGGGAATGGGCGTAATTTTTCCACTACTACAAGCAGAACCGGAACTGATACCAATTCCTGCCAGATTTAGTTGCCGCACTAAGGTTTTGCCTGTAATATTTTCATCTTTACTGGCAACAACAAAACTAAGATGGTGTGGCAATCTACAATAGCGATCGCCTGTTGGTACTAAATTCGGCACCTCAGCTAATTTATCAAATAGGCGATCGCGCAATCCGATTAATCTCGGTGTTTCCTCTACCATTTCCTGTAATGCCAATTCCGCCGCCACGCCAAAACCAACTATATTTGGCACTGCTTGCGTCCCCGATCGCAGTTTCATTTCTTGACCACCGCCCCCAAATACTGGCGCTAATTCTACTCCTTCTCGGATATAAAGCATCCCAGAACCTTGAGGGCCATAGATTTTATGGCTAGATATCGATAGCAAGTCAACTGGCAATTTTTGCACGTCGATCGGGATTCTGCCAGCAACCTGAACGGCATCTGTATGAAATAAGACCCCATGAGAACGGGCAATTTTGCCTAATGCCTCAATTGGTTGTAACGTGCCTACTTCACTCTGACCGAAAATCACGGAAACTAGGACTGTATTGGGTTGTAGCGATGCGTGTAAGTCGAGGGGATGAACTCTCCCCAAGCGATCGACTGGCAATCGCGTGACTTCCCAGCCTAGTTGTTCGAGAAACCTTACTGGTTCTGCTACGGCTGGATGTTCAATGCTGGAAATGATGATGTGTTGCGGCTGCTTGTAATGGCGGGCGATGCCTAAAATTGCCAAGTTGTCGGCTTCTGTGCCACCAGAGGTAAAAATCGCTGATTCCGGCGGGGCATTAATCAGGCTAGCTACTTGCATTCTAGATAATTCTAGAGTTGTGGCTGCTCTTTGACCCCAATCGTGCAAGCTGGAAGGGTTGCCCCAATATTGAGTAAAGGCGGCTTGCATGGCGGCGATCGCTTCTGGGCGTATGGGCGTAGTAGCGCTGTAGTCTAAATAAATTTGCATGGTATTTTGTTAGTTGTTAGTTGTTAGTTGTTATTTGTTAACTGTTAACTGTTAACTGGTAATTGGTAATTGGTAATTGGTAATTGGTAATGGCTAATGGCTAATGGCTAATGGCTAATGGCTAATTACCCATCCTCCCCATCTCCCCATCCTCCCCATC
>NZ_JAQMUA010000488.1:0-11324 GCF_028330895.1 Kamptonema animale CS-326
GAATTGGAGTGGGAATTGGCGTGGGAATTGGTGTCGGAATTGGTGTCGGAATTGGTGTCGGAATTGGCGTAGGAGTGGGAGTTACTGGGTTAGTAGTAATGATTTGAATATTGCCCTGAGTATAAGAGTTGCTGAAAGATTGACGGGGCTGAATGATATTATTACGACTGCTAGCGATCGCACCCGCAGTACCATTCACTGTCGCATCTCCCACTATAAATGGCGTTACTTGGTCAGTATCGCCGCCACCATGACGAATTACTATCGGCCCACCACCATCACCGCCAATAGTCGAAATACTTGCCTCTGTAACATTGTTGTCTGTAAAAGTACCAAAAGCCCGGAAAAAACCTGGAGTTCTGATATCAATGCTACCCCCTGGTGCATTAATGAATTCAACGCTGATATCATTTCCCGCGCTCAGGCTCACATTGTTGCCGCCTCCGCTAGCATTTACGCTCCCAAGTAAGAGCTTTTCTCCAGCCGAAATACTCACATTGCCATTAGCATCTATCCTGCCAATACTAACAGTACCTGTCTGAGCTACGACATCAACTGCATTGCCCAGTAACGAGTCCACCGCCAAGTTTCCAGAGGCAGTCAAGGCGATCGCACTGCCAGCACTCACATCGATCGCACCCGTCTCAATACTTCCGCCGCTACTCGTAAGACTTACATTGCCGTTGTTACCAACGCTAGAAATCTCATCAGTAAAAATATTCCCCGTTGCTTCCAGAGCGATCGCACCATTAGACTGTAGCAGACCAGCAGTGGTAATCGAGCCACCTGTTGCGATCGCCACTTCCCCACCGTTAATCTCGCTAGTGACAATATCACCCCCGGCTGACAAAATCACCGGCCCATCTGCTGAGATCGTCCCTACCGTAATTGAGCTGGATGAAGATGGAAAAGAGGTAAAATTTGTATCTCCAATCGCAGCATCGGGAGGAAGATTAGGAGCATTTGCCAGACTCACTACTCCCGATCGCAAAATCAACGCCGGGCCACTGGTCAAGATCGCAATATCTGGATCGGAACCAGAAACCGTAACATCGGGCCCTGTAATCTCAATATTGCCTGCAATAATGCTCCCTTTCGCCTCCACTTTCAGGGAAACGCCTGTATAATCCCCAAAGACGACATCTCCCTCAGAACTGAATATCGGGTCGTATCTGCTTACAAAGTTACCCGGCCCACCCGACAAATTCCGAATCGAGAAACTACCACCCGCAGCAAAGTGAGAATCACCGGAAATATTGCCACCACTAACCAAGCTCAAGTCGCCTCCGCTTTGGAATTGGGGCCCCGGCGCAATACCTGGAATCGGATTGAGGGCTAGGATATCAATGCTGTGATCGCCCTGAATGTACAGACTCCCTCCCACTCTAGCAACAAAGGGATTAGCTGGGCGATCGCGAACTATCACCCCATTTCGTGCTTGCAAAGTCAAGTTTCCACTCGTATATAATTGACTTCCCAACAAAGTGAGATTATTAGCCCCGTAAAGTATACTAGACTGAGCTTGAAGTCCGTTAGCATAGCCCGCCGCAAGTATTGCAGAATTCGGTGCCATTACCGTATCTCCGCTTTCTACCTTCAAATCCGAACCAATCAAAACCACTTCCCCAGCACTATTAACAGCGAGCCCAGTAGCCTGACTACTGCCAGCACCCGTTAATAACTGCGGTAAAGAAAGAGGTACATTAGCCACAGGTATTGCAGATCCTTCCCCTTGCGGGGTCGCTACCTCCAAACTCAGCAATAGCCCCTGTTGACTGATACGAACCACATTCTCACCAGGGACAGCAGCAACAGTAATTTGACCCCCTAGTGCGGTTAAACTGCCAGTATTCACCACCGTACCACCGAGCAAAGTTAAATTTTGTCCCGGCAAAACGACTAACTGACCAGCATTAACTATACTTCCCGATCGCGCTCCACTGAAATCAAAAGCACTAGGCGTTCCCACTAATGCAGCATAATCATTAACACCAACAGCATTAAACCAATTACTCCCAAATCCGATACCATTAGCAGTCGTAACAGTGAAACTACCTGGCACGTTTAGACTCGCATTAGCACCAAAAATAACACCTGCCGGATTGATTAAAAAAAGATTAGAATTACCCCCACTAACAGAGATTAAACCATTAATTATTGAAGCATCCCCACCCACAACACGAGCCAAGATATTTCTAATCGCTGGATTAGATAAAAAATTAGCAATTTGACCTTCACTCAAACCAAACTGTTGAAAACTGTGAAAAAGATTCGCTCCGTCCTTTGACAGAGTACCGCCGCCAATATTGTAGCGGTTGCCTTCAGGAGTAACAAAAGTTCCCGTGCCATCTACAGCGGGTTTAATGGGTTGTGCTGCTGCCAAAGAATCAAATATTAAAAAATAGAAAGGGAAAATCAATAACCCACATTTTTTTATATTTAATTTTAGATTTTTCATCATAAAATACACCTAAATACCAATTATAGCATGGATTTGTAGAGGTTTTTAGTTGCACGATCGCAGGCTAATTGCTTATTGGTAATCGCTCACAGTTAACACTTAACAAATTAGTAAGTCGTAATTAAAAGTACTTCTTCACCCAATTGAAAACTGCTAGCTCTGGATTTCACTGATTTTACCTAATTCCCTTGCTAATTACCAATTAACTCCCTGATTTCATTGATTTTAGGTAATTCACCAATTTTACTTGCTAATTGGTAATTGGCAATTAGCACAAATATATTAACTGTACATGAGTCAGTTTATATATTAAGAAGGAGTGCTAAAGCCTAAGTTGGCAAGACACATAGAACTCTCTAAAGTTCCCTAATATAGTAGGATGACACAATTTTTAAGAGGACTTAAGCATAAGCAAGATTTTCTGTAATTACGACAGCCAAGCAGAGCGCAGTCAAGTTTAGCACAGTCAAGTTTAGCGCGGTTAGGACGAAGGAAGTAATCTAAGGAACAAAGCAACCCCAAAGCAATCTTAAACCTTGATTGCTCGTTATTACTACGCAAGTCCTATTTTAAATTACTGACGATGCTCAGTTCCTCTTAAGATAGAAGCCAAAACCAACTATAGGGAAAACCTCACTTATGGCAGTCATTAACGGCACACTTGATGATGATAATTTAACTGGAACCTCACAACGAGATGTCATCTACGGCAGAGCCGGTAGCGACCTGCTTAACGGTGCAGAGGGAGACGATCTGCTGTATGGTGGCAAAGGCAGCGACACTGGCAGTGGTGGGTCAGGTAACGACTATCTCTTTGGAAACTTAGACAATGATAGCTTAGATGGCACTGATGGTCGGGATGTCATTTTTGGGGGTAAAGGCGAGGATACACTGCGGGGAGGAGAAGGCCGCGACTTGCTGTTTGGCAATCAGGGAAATGACTTGATTGAAAGCGACAGCGGGGGAGATACGATCGCAGGGGGTGAGGGTACTGATACTTTTTCCCTTGGGCCCGCAAGCGGCAGTCTTAATCTAGCAAATGCACCAGTTATTACTGACTTTGGCAATGGCGAAGACGTAATTCGCCTAGCTGATGGCGGTCAAATATTGAGTCAAGGCAGAAGCATTATTGATTTAATAACTTTTGAGACTGCTACGAGTAAGCTCAACATCTTTCAAGGAACTGGTGAGAATGCTAAAAATGCCATCATTCAGGATTCTGTAACACAAGAGTTTTTGGCAATATTGAAGGATGTTTTAGTCCTTTCTTCACCTACTCCTACCCCTACCCCTACACCTATTCCTACGCCTACGCCTACTCCTACTCCTATACCTACGCCTACTCCTACTCCCACGCCTACGCCGCCGATCGCTGTGGCGGATACTTTGACCAAATTGGCTGTGGTGCCAGGTACTAATGGTCAGGATATAATTTTTACTGGTCAAACGGGCAATTATACTAGCGTTCTGAATATTCCCATAGTTGAGTTACTACAAAATGATAGCCCTACTGGGATTACCGTTACTACCGTTAGCAATCCCATTAATGGCACGGCTAATTATAACTTTGGCGATACAAGTGTATTATTTACCTCCCAGATTGGAGTCAGTACAGTTACTTTCGAGTACGCAGTTAGCGATGGCACTTTAACGAGTACAACTGTCCCAGTAACAGTCGATATCGAAGGGTTTCAAGTTAGTGGGTTTGAAGACAATGACACCATAGTAGGTTCTTCTGGTAATGACACTCTTGATGGTGGTAGTGAAAACGACAGAGTGCAAGGCGGTGATGGCGATGATAGTCTAGTTGGTGGATTGGGAAATGATACTATGATTGGCGACTTCGGTAACGATACTGTAGTTGGTGGAGAGGGTGATGACTGTCTCTCTGGTGGTGCAGGTGCAGGCTTAGTTGCGGATGGTAATGATGCGATCGCAGGCGGTAATGGTAACGATACTCTGATTGGTGACTTCGGCAACGACACCATTAATGGTGATGCTGGTAATGACTTGATTCAGGGAGATGCAGGAGATGACTTCCTGTTTGGTGACGCTGAGAATGACTTCCTAATTGGCGCGGATGGTAACGACTGTCTCAGCGGGGGTATTGGTGATGACACCATCAGTGGGGGCACTGACAATGACACTCTTATTGGTGATAGCGGTAGCGATCTCCTCGCTGGGGGTATCGGTGATGATTACTTTCAGTTAAACTCTCCAGGTGACGGGATCGACTTTCTAAATGATTTTACGCCTGGTAGCGATCGCATTCTCATCTCTGCTACGGATTTCGGCGGTGGTTTAACGGCGGGTACGCTTGCTGCTAGTCAGTTTGTCTTAGGTGTTGCTGCCTCTGACTTGATTCAAAGGTTTATTTATGATAGCGGTTCTGCGAATTTGTTCTTCGATGCCGATGGCATTGGTCCAGTACCACAAGTGCTGATAGCTACTTTAGCTGCTGCACCTCCCTTGAGTGCCTCTGATATTTTGATTATTTAAGCTAATAGTTAACTGTTAACTCAGATTCTTTTTCACGCATTGGCGAGTGCGATTGCACTTCAACCTCTTCACAAATAACTTCAATTATAGTGTTGCCATAAAGAGTGACAGTATGTAGCAAAGGTAACTCGTCAATATTTTCAGGATAAAATGAATATTTTCTCAAGTCATCCTGAGTTAGCTTTCGATATTCATGAGTAAGCTCGATAATATCTACATAATCATCTTTCTCAGACTCCAAAGAATCTTTTGAAAAGTTGAAAAGGAGAATATTTTTTAACAGAATTACTAACTTATGTTCGCGATTAAAAATTTTGATTGAGAAGATACTGCCACTGTTTTCAAAACTAACTGAATCAGCATAGGTGAGAGGAAGTTCTGTCAAGAAAGGCTTGTTCATGAGTTTGTATCGAAATATTCTGGTGGATGCCGATCGTGAGGAAGAGCGCGATCGATTCTACTACCGTCAGAGGCTAACCGCTGTCCCTTATTTATTCTAAAACCATCTGTACCGTATATGGGAGCTTCTGTTCTAACAATTCTTCCTGTTTGCCAGTTGATATCAACTTGCGAACCGTCAGGATGCTTGAACTTCTGCCATCCTCCCTGGGAAGGCTGTAGATTGCTAGGTTGAAAGCCATTGGCATCAAGAATTTTTCTTACCTCCTGTCGAGACAAACCGTTAAAATCTGGTAGGTTTGCGCTCATGCTATTCCACCCTATAAACATCAATGACTAATAGCGAAGTGCGATCGCCTGGTCGATCGATTTTATGATGGGATAGCCTTTAAATCACGATCGCTATGACTCTGCCTAAAGTTAAAAGCATATACACTGATGGTGCCTGTTCTGGCAACCCTGGCCCTGGTGGGTGGGGCGTAGTCATCTGTTTCGCCAATGGTGATATTCAAGAACTCGGTGGTGCTGATGCCAAAGCGACTAATAATCGCATGGAAATGCAAGCAGCGATCGCAGCTTTGGAATGGTTCGCCAAATCGGGTCAAGCTGAGCCTGCTACCCTTTACACAGACAGCGAATATCTCAAAAATGGTATTACAAAATGGATTCAAGGGTGGAAAAGAAAGGGCTGGAAAACCTCAACCGGTGCTCCTGTGATCAATCAAGACCTCTGGGAGTTACTTGACGAACTAAATTGTAAACAGATACAGTGGCAGCACGTCCGAGGTCACTCAGGCGATCGTTACAACGATCGCTGCGACGAGATCGCTCGCGCCTTCTCTCACCGTCAAATCCCCTCTCTGCAACAATTGGAGCAAGGCACTCAAGGAGAATTAACTACTACCCAACCTCGATCCCCATCTCCAATTCTCAATACAATTGTTTCACAGGCAACGGACACAACTGCTAACAAAACGATAGAATCCAATCTCATAGCCTCTGACCTTCTCATCTCCGATTCTGCTATGATCGACTCTACTGCCGATTCCCTAGACAACTTGCCACGTGAGGTGAGGGTTGAGCAACTCCGCAACCTGATAGAAACCTTGCACATTGCTGATGAAGTTGCCACTAAAGGCTACTTAATCACAAGTTCTGAACTAGCTGACCTCATGGATGTTAATGCTAGTGCTGTTACCAGTCGAGGCGACAAATGGGTTTGGCGTAACTGGGTGGTATCTAGGGCACGCCGCGAAGGCAACCAAATTCTTTGGTTACTAGAACGCATAGACCACGTTAACTCTACGGATTAGGTAATTGGTAATTGGTAATGGCATGAGGTTAATTACTAACTGCTAATTGTTAATTCTTAATTGGTGATGACATTAGGCTTATGGATAATGGCTAATTTCCTCGCAATTGGAGTGCAATTGCGGTTAGTAAAACTTAGATAGCAAGTTGCCCTTGGGCAATATAATACTATCAATTACCAATTACCAATTACCAAGAGAACAATTCATGACTTAGGAGTCAGCATGAATTATTTTAAATTATAAATTATAAATTATAGATTCTGGCTTCTGAATAATGTATTCTAGAGTGGTTTTATAAAGGGGAATGGGGGAGTGAGATAGATGAACTTTGGACAGTGGCTGGGCTTAGTCGCTCTGATACTTTCTCTCTCTATTCTTTGGGAAATTCGGCAACTGTTGCTGCTACTGTTTGTGGCAGTTGTGTTTGCTATCGCCCTAAACAGGCTCGTCCGGTTATTGGAGCGAGTAGGAATCCAAAGGGGTGTCGCTTCACTGATATCAGCAGTATTGTTGGTAGCGCTCATAGGGCTATTTGGGGCGCTTGTCGTACCTCCTTTCCTGAGCCAGTTTCGGGAATTGACCCAATTAGTACCTAAAGGGTTGACACTATTGGAAATATGGATTAACCAATTGTTTGTATGGCTACCAACTGAAGCTCGTCAATATCTTCCCAGTGTTGGAGAGTTAGGCAAGCAAGTTCAACCCCTGATAAGTGGACTGGCTAACAACTTTTTTAGGCTGTTTTCGGGTTTTTTAAACCTCACAGGCGGTTCGCTATTTGTGGTTGTAATTACTATCATGTTTTTACTCAATCCTCAAGCTTATCGCCAGGGCTTTTTACGGCTATTTCCCTCTTTCTATCGCCGCCGCGCTGATGAGATTTTCTCTCTGTGTGAAACTGATTTGGTCGCTTGGATTGTGGGTACGCTATTTAATATGTTAGTGATTGGGTCAGTTAGCGGGATTGTATTGTGGATTTTGGGGGTCAAGTTAGTTCTGGCAAATGCTCTGCTGGCAGGATTTCTAGAGGCTGTACCTAATGTCGGGCCTATCTTGAGTACAGTTGCGCCGGCGGCGATCGCTCTCCTCGATTCTCCCTGGAAAGCTGTTGCAGTTGTAGTTGCTTACTTTTTGATTCAGCAATTAGAACAGTTTTTGTTAGTTCCGATAGTTATGGGACAACAAGTTTCTTTATTACCTGCGGTGACGCTGTTAGCTCAGATTTTCTTTGCTTCTTTCTTTGGTTTTTTGGGTTTATTTCTCGCTCTCCCTTTGGTGATTATCGTGCGAATTTTGCTGCGCGAGATCCTGGTGAAAGATATACTGGATCAATGGGATGGAAATTTAGAGAGAAAATTGCCTCAAGAATTGCCTGAAACTTTACCGCCTACAACTGATGTTCATTCTCCAATTATTAGGGAATAGTTAACCCTGTAGGGTGGGTGCAGGTGCAATTTACATATTAAGAGAGCAATGTATCTGGTGGCATTACGCGCTCCAACAGGAATTATGCGATCGCTAACTTTTACACTAGCTTTAGGGCGGGGAGTGCCCACCCTAAAGATAGCCCCTAGCTATCGCATTACTTCGAGATAAAATGTACCCAGAAATTACCATCAGGGATACAGACATTGCGGATCAATCGATAGGAATAGTGTAGATATTCACCACTAAGATCGGTGCGATACCCACCACTAAACCACTCTCCATAGGGATCGTGAACAAAGAATCCATCGGGGTCATAACCAACTACAGGCATAATATGACCAAAAGACGTGAAATATCCGTGTATAACAGCAGGATTTCCACTTGCTAACCAATCTTGAACATCCTCAATAATTGCATTTTCCGTGAAGTAATCCTGATAGCCATAATCCTTGACAATCTTAGCTAAATCGTAGGGGCTCCAGCGACTGTAACCTTGATTGAGTGCATATTGATAGAGTTCATCCTCAAATTGACCCGACTTAGTTCTGCGTTGTGCTCCTAAAAACTCCAAACACATGGCGATAGAAGTCACATTGCAAGAACCAGTAGGATTGTACCAGTTGTCTAACTGAGATTTGTAGCCAACATTAAGCCTAACAGTTAGCGGATTTGGTTTGGGATAAAGTATGGTGCCTTCTTGAGTAATCTGAGCGTGTTTCTCGAAGATATACCAAATGGGGGAACCCTTAAAAGACTCATTGCGGAAAGCAACTCTTACGTGACCGCGAATGGGGGCAAAAGCAAGAATTTCAAACTCTTTTCCTGCTGGTATTGATTGTTTTTCCGACTCAGAAAGTTGAGAAGATGCAAGGGGTCTGGCTTTAAGAACTGTGTCTAAAACGATTTTGAGGACGGGTGGGGGTAGGGGAATTTCACCGACTTTAGTTTCGATCAGTTTTTTGGCTGTGACTGCCCCTAAATACCCTGGTTCGCCGCATTTCATCAGGGTTTGAAAGCGATGGAGGGCGGCGGTAGAGAGAGGGCCAAAGAGTCCATCTACTGGCGGTTTGAGTAAACCTAAGTCAATCAGACGGCTTTGAACTTGACGGCTGAGTTCGTCATCTCTAGCGATCGCTGCCGCATCATACTTGATATTTGTGTTGAG
Source organism: Kamptonema animale CS-326 (assembly GCF_028330895.1). Taxonomy (NCBI): domain Bacteria; kingdom Bacillati; phylum Cyanobacteriota; class Cyanophyceae; order Oscillatoriales; family Microcoleaceae; genus Kamptonema; species Kamptonema animale. The sequence continues at coordinate 9,266 of NZ_JAQMUA010000488.1, forward strand.
AAAAGCTTGTAGTTTCATTTACGTAGATCGGTGTTTACAAGTTTTATCTGTTGTCGGAAAATCACAGAACTTTTGTCGATTCCGTAGATCAGAACAGTTTAATTATTGATCGATTTAGACAACAATTTAGAGGTATAGGGCATTGGTGTCAACTTAAGCTGAAACCCGCCAGGGGTTAAAACCCCCTCTTATAAATCAAGTCCTCGCTCAGAGGACTTAATGAGTTTAATGCCACTTCTTCAGTTCTCTGAGCGAGGACTTTCGCTTGGAGACAGGGGTTTTAACCCCTAGCGGATTAAGGGTTTGACGTTAAGTTGACACCAATGGGGGGTAGGGGTACTACCTCGCGATCGCACAGCAATAGCAAGATATTTTCCCATTACCTCACGAGAACCCAATCAATTAAAAATGCAAAATTAAAAATTAAAATTAGTTTTTTAATTTTTAATTTTTAATTTTTAATTTTTAATTCTTTAGCGCAGGGCGGAGTACAACTACACCGCAGGCATCTGGGGAGAGATATTTGCAGGCCGCTTGCTGGATATCGATCGCATTGAGAGCTTGGATAGAGGCGGGATAGTTGAGGGCGGGGGCTAAATCCCCGACAATGGACTGGTAGTAGCCGTATAAATTGGCGCGATCGCTAGGCGTTTCATTCCCAAAAATAAACCGATTAGCTACTTGGGTACGGACGCGGGCCATTTCCGCTTCCGTTACGAGTTCCATCTGGATAGTGCGGATGTGTTGAGCGATCGCCACTTCCACCTCAACCAAATTCTCCTCAGCCAATTGAGCTGAAATATAGAATACACCCTGAAGTCGCTGAGTCATATTACTAACTGAAATTGAGGAGACTAAACCCCGCTCTTCCCGCAAATCTTGAACCAGCCGAGTTGTCCTACCGTGACCCAATATTGTTGCCAAAACATCAAGGGCGTAAGTCTCTTCTAAATTTGCCAGTCCCGGTACTCGCCACATCATCACCAATCTTGCCTGTTGAAGGCTGGAATCTACATATTCGCGGCGGACTGTTTCTTTAAAAGCAGATTCAGCTTTCAGATTCAAAGTTTCGGGTTTAAATGGCACTTCCCGCGATTCATGAGGTGTCATCGCATCTGCAAAAGCACCAGCCACAATTTCAATTAACTCCTCAACTGGCAAATTCCCCACAGCAACCGCTGTCATCGACTCAGGTTGATATCTGCTGCTGTGAAAATCCCGCATCTGTTCTACTGTCAGTTGTTCAATCACCGATGCCGGGCCGAGTACGGGACGCTTATAAGGTAGCACCTCAAAAGCTGTCTCCATCGATCGCTGATAAGTCCGTCGTCGGGCGTTATCTTCTGCCCGCCTAATTTCTTCGATCACCACCAACCGCTCTCGCTCAAAGGCTTCATCGGGAATGCTGGCATTGAGCAGTACATCGACTTGCAAGGGCGCGAGTTCGGCAAAATCTTGAGGGGCACAAGTGATGTAATAGTGAGTGTAATCTTGACTGGTAGCGGCATTCGTCACCGCACCCCGCTGCTCGATCAAGCGTTCAAATTCGCCGGCGGCCAATAGCGGCGTACCCTTAAAAATCATGTGTTCCAGGAAGTGAGCCATGCCGTTGATATCATCTGATTCTACGGCGGAGCCAACATTGAGCCAAACGCTAAGGTTAACGGCATCAACAGGCAAGTGTTCTGCGACGATCGTTAGTCCATTGGGTAGGCGGCGGACTGTAGGAGCGTTGAGAGGAGGAAGGGAGGAGGGTTTAAGAACGGTTGAAGTCATTTCGATTTTATTGCGCCTTATTTTCTATATCTTAGACGCGGTTGCAGATGTGTCGCATAGTTTCTGCTTAGGAACTAGCGTTGGCAGGACTTTAGACAAAAGTGCGTAGACCAAGCCAGCGGAAATTCTCGCTAGTATTTAAAACTAAAATTTCTGGGCGAAAAGTATGAGAATTAGGCGCAATAGTTAAAAGTAAATCCAATAAAACCGTCAAAATCAGGGGCAGATATACATTGATATTACATCTTCAGGGCTTACGCAAAATATCCGTAACGCCGCCATC
>NZ_JAQMUA010000489.1:0-40400 GCF_028330895.1 Kamptonema animale CS-326
ATCTTGGCGGTCAAGTCACCGCCAAGATGGCGGCGTTACCTAAGTAATGCGTAAGTCTTATTAACTAAAATACAAAAACTGGGAACAAGAAACAAACAAAAAACAACAATTATCAATGAAAGATTAATATACAACTGACTATGCGATTACTTGAAATTGGCGATCCTGCTCCTTGGTTCTCCCTTCCTTCTACAGTCAACCCCTTGTTTCATTTCTCTACTGTTGGAGGTCGGCGGATCGTGCTGTTTTTCTGTGGCAGCAGTGCCTTTGAGCCAATCCAAATTATGCTTAAATCCTTCCAAAATCTCCGAGCAGAATTTGAGCAATTACAAGTCCTATTTTTTGCTGTCAGCATCGATCCTGCTGATAAAGATCGAAATCTCCCCTCGGAAATCGCCCCTTCATTCATATTTTTCTGGGACTTCGATAAAACTGTAAGTAATAAGTACGGTGTTTGCCAAACAGTTGAGGAAGGAGAAAGTATAGGTCTTCAATATGCTCCCTGTACCTTCGTTCTTAACGAAAATCTTCAGGTATTAAACACTTTTCTGATGGGAGATCCTGCTCAACACGCCGAGCAAGTCTTACGTTTTTTCAAAGCCTTGCCCCCTGTTGAAGAAGCCCGCCCCGCAAGCAGGCACGCCCCAGTCCTAGTTATTCCTAATGTTTTGGACAAAGCTTTTTGCCGTAGTTTGATTGAGTTTTATCAAGCCGAAGGCGGTAGTCCTTCTGGTTTTATGAGGCAAATAGAGGGGAAAACAGTAGGTTTGTTAGACGATAGCTTCAAGAAGCGACAAGACGTATTTATTCACGAGCCTAAATTACAACAAAACTTGAGTGATTTAATAGTTCGTCGCGTCTGCCCGGAGGTAGAAAAGGCATTTCAGTTTAAAATAACTAGGTTTGAACGCTATCTTGTGGGTTGTTACGATGCCGATAGTGGCGGCTACTTCCGATCCCACCGCGATAACACCAGTAAAGCTACACTGCACCGGCGTTTTGCGATGACTCTTAACCTAAATGTAGGAGAATATACGGGTGGATATCTACGGTTTCCAGAGTACGGGCCTAACGGCTATCGAGGGGAGATTGGAACTGCGATCGTCTTTTCTTGCTCGGTGTTGCACGAGGCTACACCAGTAACGAGGGGTCAACGTTTTGCTCTTTTGTCTTTTTTCTATAATGACGAGGATGCTAAAGTGCGCGAAGCCAATTTTAAGTATCTTGCTAACGAGCCACCGTCCAGAATTGGGGAACCAGTTTGAGAATGGTCTATAAATAAAGAAGCGAGTCTGTGATTGTGAGTGTTGCAACCCGATCTGGACTTACGCACTTTGACCACAGAAACCGGGCTTTTTACTGAATTTGCGGGCGGCAACGAAGTATGTTCGGAAAAAACTGTTCGGACTTCGGCGGAAGCCCGGTTTCTGGGCCCATGAGCGTAAGTCCTACTGATATTAAATCGGGACTTAAACCCAGCGATTAATCTGGCCGGAGCCCCATTAGAAAAAGTAAGGCTAGTTCAGCCTGAAGTTATGCCTGTGGACTGGAAGGGGCCGACTTCCCAGGATGAAGCAGGAAGTGAACATCAGCTTACGATCGGTAGGTTTGAGTAAGTTTCATGGAACGGCATTCAGCGGATAAAAATAAGATGAATTTCAAAATTTTGGGCTTGGCATTATCGGGAATCTTAACAGTTGGATCGGCACTGGGAGCAAGTGTGGCTGCCACGCCACGACTTCAGGGGGTGCAGGACTTAACGCAAGTTAAGCTGAGGCATTTAGAGGGTGCGATCGCTCAACAAGATGTTGACGAAACCACAAATATCCGCGTCTACGAACGAGCTAGTCCCGCTGTCGTTACCATCGATACGGACAAAGCTAACGGTAGCGGTACGATCGTTACCCCAGATGGGATGGTGTTGACTAACGCTCACGTTGTCTCCGAAGGCGGAACTGTGACGGTAATTCTGGCAGATGGTAGCAAAGTTACAGCCGATGTGATTGGCTTTGGGGAAGAAGGTTTAGACCTAGCTGTGGTGAAAATACGCGATCGCACTAATTTACCCACAATTCCTCTGGCGGCTGCTGGTTCGGTAAAAGTTGGTCAGCGGGCCTATGCGATCGGCAATCCCTTTGGTCAATTTCAGGGTACTTTTACTGTCGGGATCGTCAGCCGCATGGACAAAGATCGAGGCTTGATTCAAACCGATGCTGCCATCAATCCAGGTAATTCTGGGGGGCCTTTACTGAATAGCGCTGGAGAATTAATTGGAGTCAACACTTCGATTTTTACTCGCGGTCAAGGTGGAGGTAATATTGGCATTGGTTTTGCCATCTCTGTAGACAAAGTGCCGCCATTCCTAACAGCGGTTCGAGAAGGTCGAGCTTCCCGCGTCTCCCAGAGACGAGGTTCGATTTTTGGTAGCCAGCAACCTCAAAAATTGATGCTAAACGGGCCAATGGTCAATGGCAAGCTTACAGACAAGTCCAGCATCTTGCCAGTGGACAATAGCTTTTTTGACCTCTACTCCTTTGAGGGTAAAGCTGGCCAGGAAGTGACTATTGATATGAAGAGCCAAGATATTGACCCTTATTTGATTTTGTTGGGGCCAGGTCAGCGCGAAATCGCTCAAGATGATGATGGTGGGGGTAATAAAGATGCTCGCATTGTGGTGACGTTACCCGCAGATGGTACTTACACTCTCCTGGCAAATTCTTATGAAGCACGGCAATCGGGGTCTTATACTTTACAACTTAAGGGTAGTGCGCCGACTCGGGTTGCTCCGCCAGAGTCAAGAAGTATAATTTTGCAAGAAGATGGGGTTTTAGCTGAAGGTGCTCCTGTACTTGAGTCTGACGGTAGTCTTTACCGCGAGTATACTTTTGAAGGCCGTGCCGGACAGTCTGTCAGGATTACGCTTGAAAGTTCTGAGTTTGATCCGTATTTGGCATTGTTTGGCCCGAATAGCAGGTTAGTTGCGGAAAATGACGACATTACTGAGTCAAGTCAAGATGCTGCGATCGCTGTGACTTTACCTGTTGCGGGTACTTATCGAGTGATTGTTAATGCTTATGATTCTACAGGTCGAGGCCGCTACACTCTGACAGTCCGTTAACAACAGAGAAAGGAAAGGTCTTTTTCTTTATTCCAAATTGAGGTAATTCATGCGTCAAGTTAGATTTTGGGCGATCGCGCCAGTTAGCCTAATAGCTGCTTTTTCTGGTAACCCAGTCATCGCTGCGCCAGTTTCCCAGTCTAGTCAGGTTGTTGGCAACACTAGCTCTTCCTTAGTTTCAGCAGAATTTCCTCAGAGGAAGTCTGTTCTTTTGTCTGCGGCTAATTCTGTTTTAGCTCAGGCGAGTCCTGAACCGTCGCCTTCTCCATCGGTATCGCCATCTCCCAGACCTTTACCACCTTCTCCCAGACCTTTGCCACCCTCGCCGAGCCCTTCCGCATCGCCATCTAGCGTTATCTTGGAAAAAGATGGGGAACTGAGTCCTACTAACTCCTCTGTACTGGAAATTGATGGGAGTCTGTTCGACCAATATAGCTTTGACGGTCGTCAGGGTCAAAATGTGACTATTACCTTAGAAAGTCCTGATTTTGATACCTATTTAGCACTGTTTGATTCCACTGGTAAATTGATTGAAGAAGCTGACGATATGGGGGATAGTTGCAACTATCAAGATGAGACGACCAAGAAAGATTTTATTAGCAAGGGGTTGTGCAATTCTAGGCTAAGTATTACTTTACCCGCCACTGGCAACTATAAAGTAATTGTGAATGGTCGAGATAAAACCGATCGTGGTAAGTATACTTTGACTATCCGTAACAATTAAAAAAGGCAGGGGAAAGTAAAATTCAAATATTGCTTTCCCCTTGATGATAGCTTCCGATCCCAATTCTCCAAAGTTATACAACAGTAGAGGCAGAAGGCAGAAGGCAGAAGGCAAAAGGTAGGATGCAATAGGCAAGAGGTCGATCTTCTGAAGTTAACTCAACAATGCAGATTGTCTCAATAATTTGGACAATTGGTATCAGAAGCTAAAAACATTAGGTTGGGTAAGACGAATTGAAACCGACCACCTTGGGAATTAAAAATTCTTCATTAATTCGGATACCAAAGGCATCGATATAAATTACATCCCCAACCAGGTAAAGAAATCCTGGCGGGTGAAGAATTCTAGCAATAATAGTGCTACAAATCCGATCATAGCAAAACGCCCATTAATCTGTTCAGCATAGGGAGTCCAACCAAAGGCAGGTTCGGGTTTATTTGAGGTTTCAGGAGTTGATTTTGGTGTTGAAGTTGGGGTTTCAGATGTCATTTTTGTTTAAGATTTTAGGTGAGGAATTGACTGCTACAACTGTGATGATTGCCAATAGATTAGTCTTCTAAGTTTTGCACAGATTCGATCAGCGATCGCACTGTTTCTCTACCTTCTGATGGTTCAAAGGATAGAGGAAATTTCCCTCTAGCAATCATGCGTAAACCCAAGGGGCCAAGACTAAGCAAACCTTTGATATCGCGGAAGTAGTTACCTACTACTTGTACACCAAATTTACGCTCATCAATCCAACCGCCTTGCTTGACTAAATCAATTAAGACTTTGCGGTGGCGGATGGAACGGCTGGCTTGTGCGTCTTTGCGATCGAGGATATCTTGTTTAATTTTACCAATTTGATCCATTGGTGCAACATCCATTGGACAAACGGAATTACAGTAGTAACAGCGGGTACAACCCCACACCCCAACTGTGCCTTGATTGTATTTTTCTAGTCTGTTTTCTGTGTCGCTGTCGCGGTTATCTGCTACCATGCGGTAGGCTTTGGCGAGGGCGTGAGGGCCGACAAATTCGGGATTAACTTCGCGGGCATTACATTCAGAATAACAGGCTCCGCAGAGTATACAATTACCTGTTTGATTGAGTTTTTCTCGTTCTTCAGGTGTTTGGAGAAATTCACGTTCGGGAATTTTTCTCGCTTCTGTACTAACGTAGGGTTCGACGGCTTCGAGGTTATTCCAAAAGCTGGTCATGTCAACGACTAAATCTTTAATTACGGGCATATTTCCCATTGGGGAAATTGTGATTTCTGGGATTGAGTCGGTGGGGGTTTGGGCAAAGTTGGCGTTGGCGATTTGTTGGAGTCTTTGGACTTCGCTACCTATATTTTCTTTGCAAGCTAAGGCTGAACGACCATTAATCCGCATGGAACAACTGCCGCAAATTGTGTTGCGGCAATTTTTGCGAAAGGCTAGGGTTCCGTCTTGTTCCCATTTGATGCGGTTTAGGCAGTCGAGGATGGTGTTTCCTGGTTCTGCGTCTATGGTGTAGGTTTGAACTTCGGGGGCGGAGTTTTGGGTTTGGCGAGTTATTTTAAAGCGGACTTGCATGGTTGAAGTTGGGAAAGTTGTATCTATTTTTAAGGTAATATTGTTTCGTTGTCTAAGTTGCGATCGCAGGTGCATCTATGACTTACAGCCTGAGAATTGCCGATTTACCTACGAGTGAACGACCTCGCGAACGATTAATGGCGAATGGCGCTAAAAATCTGGCAACGGCGGAACTGATCGCAATTCTTTTGGGTACGGGTCAGGGACAGGGTAAACTTTCGGCTGTTGGTCTAGGACAATTTATTTTAAATCAATTGAGCCTACACCAGCGCGATCCGGTGTCTGTGTTGCGAAATATCAGTGTTCAGGAGTTGACGCAGATTCACGGAATTGGGCCGGCGAAGGCGACGACGATTTTGGCGGCGGTGGAGTTGGGAAAGCGGGTGTTTCAGTCGCGATCGCCTGATTTGGCAATGATTGATAGTCCGCAGGCGGCCGCAGACGCGCTGAGTCAGGATTTGATGTGGAAGCAGCAAGAACATTTTGCGGTGTTGCTGATGGATGTGAAAAATCGGTTGTTGGGGACGCAGGTACTCACGATCGGGACGGCGACGGAGACTTTGGCCCATCCGCGAGATATTTTTCGGGAAGTAATTCGTCAGGGGGCGACGCGCGCGATCGTTTCTCACAATCACCCATCGGGGAATCTGGAACCTAGCCCAGAGGATATTGCTTTAACTAAGCAATTGTTGGCGGGGGCGCAGTTTTTGGCGATTCCCGTGTTGGATCATTTGATTTTGGGAAATGGGGATTTTCGGAGTTTGCGACAGACTACGAGTTTGTGGGAGGAGTACCCGCAGGGGGATTGAGGGAGGAAAGGTTAATTGGGGGGTTGATTTATTTTGGTTGGTTGTGTTATATTTGTTTTTCGCGGGCGATTAGCACAGTGGTAGCGCACTTCCTTCACACGGAAGGGGTCACAGGTTCAAATCCTGTATCGCCCATTTTTTTTATAATGAGTGACAAGTTATTTGTCATTGTTGACACATTGATGTCGTTACTAAGCATTATTTTTTCTTTCTAGGGCTTTTACCCTCTTGTCGGGGAGGAGGCGGAGTTTCCCATTTACAATTAGGAAAAGTTTTGTCGATCAGCTTTTTAAGGCTGATGACCTTAATATTGCCTCCGTGAAATTCACCTGTCCGACACTGAATATTTTGAATTTCGTAGCCTATACCATCAAGTTTGTCAGTCAAAACTATATCTCCATAGTAATTGTATGAATCCTCAATATTTTGATTATTTTGTCCGGCTGGCATTTCCCAACATACTATCTGAGAAGTCAATATCAAAGGATGATTAAACTCATCACTTGGTGAAAATGCGTACTTGTATTCAATGGCTTTGTGAACATTTTCAGCCAAAGAGTGTTCTGTACTATCAACAGCAACGCTATCAATTCCCATGCTAGAAAAAGTTCGGGGACGTAGCCAAATATCAGCGTAAGGTGAATCAGAAGTTATAAGATGAGCAAACATTGTATATAAGGCTCCTACCCAATGCTCTTCACCAATTTCAGGCTCTAAAATCCATTTTTCTTTCAGTGACTCAATATCCTGCACCATAAATCTTGGTCTGTATTGAATCCCTGCCTTTAGTGCATCCAGTTTTTCAGCATATTGATCTAATTTTGCATTTGTAACATCTTTATTGAGGCGCTTTACAAGTTCCTGAAATACTTCCGAAGTTCCCCATGCGTCATCCAAAAAAGTTTTAATTTTCTCTACAAAAGATTCTTCAGTCAATATGCTTAATGCAGCATCAGTTAAAGAATTTCTATTTGTTACAACATCAAAACTACCATTGATCATAAAAATATAATGAGATTGTCCATTCGCAGTTTTTAGCCCTTCATATTTTTGCAGCTTGCTATGTTCAAATATTTCGTTATAAGCGCAAATCTTTACCCCTTCTGAACAGATAAAAGTACCTCTTTGGTCAGTCAATCTAATTCCTGAACTTTTTTTTCCTTGTCTACTCAGTTCTGGATATTTATCCAGCGCTCGACGATTTCCATCAATTGCTAAAACCAAACAGTAAGTACCTCCAGCATATTCAAACCTCTTTGCATGGCGAGAATAAAATCTTCCATCACTCAGTCTCGCTACGTTAGCGGGACTTTTTATCTGAGACTTATCCGACTCATCAGGCTTGGATAGATAAGGATAACCGACCTTACCAATGTCTTGCAATTCTTGTAATTTATTCTTTCCTTTCGTCGCCCACAAATATAGTTTACATTCGTCATTGTAGCCAGCAGATTGTTTAAAGCTTTGTGCTGGAGTTGCTGGAAATCCCGTTTCAGCCGATCTCAGACATCTCGTATCACCATATCGGGTGTTAAAACGTATGTAATTTTTTAAGTATGACCATTGCTCTCTAGCATCTTCATCAGCATCATAAAAATCTGAAAAACTTTCTATCTCAAGCCCTTCAACAATCATCATAGCTCCCTTAGTAAATTTTTTCGTAAAAAAAGCTTTATTGAGATGTTCAATAATAGGTCGTATTTGAGCGTTTATCCTCAACAAATATTCGAGAGTTTCCCAAGGTTTATCATTTTGCCGCGATTGAATATCATAGTGCAAAGTTAAGTTTTTCTTAGGATTATCTATAGATATTGAACGCCAATTGTCCTCACCACTACAGCGTGTAATCAAAGTAAATTTTTTGGAAGCAAAGCACAGCTTTGAGCCTTGACACTTATAGCCTATAGCTTCCCCTTGAATTTTTGTAGACATCCCGATAGAAAAAAATGCCTCATAAGGAGTTATACCGTTAATTTCTTGGGTTTCGCTTAAACCAATACCATTATCAAAGTAAATAAATGCTTTCTCTTTTAATAATGGGTAAATTTGTATTCTAGTGGCTTTAGCATCATAGGAGTTAGAGATTAATTCTCGAATAACCTCACAGGGGTCTTTCCGATTCACTGAAAGCTCAGACAAAGAGTGTGTATAAGATATACGTGGATTAAGCGGAGCCATAAAGATATTTGTAGTTTACTGGGCAAAAGATTATTTTACCATTCTTCCTAAGCAGACCACATCAGTAAATATACTGAATCAGTAAATATACTTAGTTAATTAACCATGACTTACGCAACACCTGTAATGGTATTATAAGTTAACTCTATAATAAGTTAGAACAGTATGGCATACAGTGATTTTAGCTTGACCAGTGTCAAAAAAACCTTTAATTTAACTATCTCGTCACAAAAAGATTTATTCTCTGCTACTCCCGCCTTAGAATGCAGCAATCTGTTAACAGAAACCTTAGCTTATAACGTCCCTTTCGCTTTAGCAAGTAACACAGAAAAATCTCGTTCAGAGATGATTATTGCGCCGATTTTACTGGAATTGACAAAACAGTATCCTAGTCAAATTAGTTTATTTTCCGGTGTGGATTTTACGGTTGATAGCGAACAAGGGTTAAATGGCAATTGTGATTTTCTGATCAGCCGTTCAAGTGAATTGTTAATTATTAGTGCGCCAGTAATTTTAATCGTGGAGGCGAAGAGAGAAAATATTAATTTAGGGTTAGGTCAATGTGTCGCGGAAATGTATGCAGCTAAAATATTTAATGAACGAGAGGGTAATGAAATATCCCCGATTTATGGCGTTGTAACTACAGGAGAAATCTGGAAGTTTTTAAAATTAGAGGGTCAGGTGATTGACATTGATTTGTCGGAGTATTTTTTAAATGAGATGAATAAGATTATGGGAATTTTAGCTAGTGGTGTCAGATATTAGCTAACTTTTCTCTAAAATCACAATATTTCTTGTCTCAATCTCTTCTATAAAAACTTTCAAGCTAGGATTGTGTTTATAACACTTCATCAAAACTTTATTATCACAATATTGGCCAGAAATTGTGCGATAATAAGCCGGATTTTTCTTACCAATGGTAAAGCCTTCAGACTTGCGAAGCGCTTTATTTAACTGTTCTAAACAATTCTTAGTCTTAGTCTTATTCTTCTTATTTTTATCATCTAGGTAATAAAGAGGAAGTAACCAACATTCAATAGAATGTACTGCAATAGCAAAGATAATTTTATCCTGATATCTTTTATAAAATTCTTGCCCCATTAAACCCGCAAATTTTTCTTTAACTTTTGCGATCAACGTTTCTGGACTCAATTCCCCATTCTCGTCTCGCTTCTGAATATCATAACCCTTTTCCTCTGAAACATCAGTATCAATTTGAATAATCACATATTGATTAAATTGAAATGCTTTCTGAAAAACTTCTGACTGACAATATCGAAAAACCAACGTCCAACAACCATGATCTGATTTATTTTCATCATCCTTATCTCTTTCTGGTTGCAGAGGATTAACAATAATATCATCATCATCAAAATATCCACTTAAAATATTTTCAATAACTATCTGATCCGTCAACCCCTCTGTAATTAATCCAAAAGTAACCATAATTAAAAATTCTTAGGTAGTCCACCGATATAACCTCGCAAAAAAGCCTCTGATAATCTTACAGGTTCTTGTCCCTCCAGAGGTTTTGGCGGGAAAATCCTTCTCGCTTTAGTATGACCTAATTTATTCCGGTAAATCACAAATAATCTTTGTTCATCATCCTCTAAATTTAATCCATCTAAAATTGCTGGATTATGAGTTGTCAAAATAACTTGCTTATCATATTTTTTGGCTAACTCTACTAATTCTTTAATCAATCTACGACCTAATCTGGGGTTAAGAGAAACATCAATATTATCTACTGCAAAAAACTTAGGTGTATCATCGCTGATCAAAAGACTAAAGTAGAATAGGAGAAATAGGAAGCCTTCATTAGAACTATTTTGATTAAAATAATCTAGGTCAGATGGCAAATATCTATCTTTGATTTTAATTACTCTTTCACCCTCATAGAGATTATGGGGAATCTCTAAATTTTCAAACCAATCAATTAACTGCATTTTTTCTTTGATTTCTTCTAGCCTTGCTTGATTATCTGGCAAATTCAAAACAGTTAATAGTTTGAATAATCCTTCTCCCTTGATACCTAAAGGTTGAATTTGACCTTCTTGGTTAAAAATGCGTAAGCTGGAATTTTCCGGAGAGAAAATCAGAAAATTCATTAATTTATTTAGTAATTCATTAGAATTTTTATTTTCGTTTAAATAAAATGGTACTATATCTTTATTAATAAGAATTGCTATTAATTGAGTTGAAAATTCAAATGGATATTTTTCAAATAAATTAGCTATTCTGTTAACTTTATTGGACAGATAACTTTCAAATTTTTCGCCGTAATCAACAGAAGCCCGCCAACTAGAGTAGGGTTGACCATCATGCTGTAAATTATATGTAATCTTACCCTCTGGCTCAAAATCCAAAGATATTTTAATTGGTTTATTTAAACTATCAATATCAAAAGCCGATCGCATAAACTTAGAATCTGTAACTCTAATTCCCCTAGAAGCTAAAAACTCATTATCTAGCTTATCACTTGCGGCGGCTGAACTTAAAGATATGGCTTCTAAAATATTAGTTTTGCCACAGCCATTTTCCCCAATAAAAACAGTCACTCTTCCCAATTCAATTTTCAACTCTTGAATTGATTTATAGTTTTCTATAAAAATCTCTTTTATCATAATTCAGCCTCATATTTCTCCTCAAGTTTACCATGACTCATATTGGATTGTGGGGAGAATAATCTAAAAATTCCCAGTGAAGTAACTGGGGTAAATCAGTTTCTAACCACTGGTCAATTGCGAAATCCCAATATCTATAAGTCCCACCAGTTGAATCAGTAGACTCATCCAGATGCCACTGAATTGTAGTTTTACCTGTCAGTTGCAACGTGCGACTGCGATCGAAGTCTATAAAAACTAACCCAGCTAGAGGATTAATAACCAGGTTTCCCAGGGTATTAAACATACTGTTTCCAGCGTAATCGGGAATGCGAAGCGATCGCGCATTTAGAATCTGGACAAAGCCGGGATTTCCCCCGCGATGAGAGGCATCAACCCCACGATTTGGGTGGGCGCTGGCAACAAATAGAGTATCAGCCGATCCAATCCAACGCTGCTGTTCAGGTGTTAGGGATTGTCCAAATTGTGCCTCAGAACATTGTTTTGCAGCCGTTAAATCGAAATTCGGAACAAGCTGCCGTCGCTGAATGTACTTGGGGCAGTTGGGATAGGATTCTACAACATTTAAACATAAGCGATCGCTTGCTTGTTGAGCGATCGCGCCATTAATCCGCCACCGACGGCGACTGGCAAGTTCGATCGCCAGCATTCCGATCTGATTTTCAGCCTGGATGTTTGCCCAGAAAGGATCGTGAGGATTAATCATAGCTTGGGTTAAATCAAATGCGATCGCCTGCGGATCGACCGGTTTAACAAAACCAGGCAACCCAAACAACACCGATGCCCAAACTTTCTGCCCTGCATCCACACTGCCCAGAACAATCATGCGTTGCTGTTCGATGAATTTGATTGCACTTTGAAGAATTGTATCCCCAATGATTTGCCCATTTTGCTGTGCTGCTATCTCTTCGCCAACCCGTTGCTGTGCGTGCAGTTCGCCTTCGTGGAAAGGGCTTTCAAGTCGCATAGATATACCCTCCAAATCTTGCTAAAACGCAGAAATAATAAAATGATTTCTAGATACTAATTTGGCTCAAAAAAACTAACCATAAAACTCCTCATCTAATATCTGCTCAACAGAAAATGGACAAACATTAGGATATTCACTTACATCAGGAATCCGCACCCCTAAAGCCGCAAATTTACCTTCTTTAATTGCTAACTTATAAGCTTGAGGATAAGCCTTATCAATCGCTTCAGCAAGAAAACATTTTAAAGAATGTGTATCTTCTAAACTGCTCAAAACTCGTTGGCGATGTTCAATAATAGAATTATACCAACTCATTTTCATAGTATCGGGAGCATCAAATTGTACCTTCATATTCAGCAAATGAGCCAACAAAATCATTAAATCACTTTTGAGCGTATTCTGCTCCGATTTACCCAAGCCATTCAATTCCTCAATCAAATGTTCAATATCGAGAGATTCAAATTGACGATTTTTGAGATGCTGAATCGTGGCATCAATCCAGATTTGAAAATCTTTTTCATAGAGAGGTTCAAGCATTACCATCAATTATATAATAATCCATCACTATATAATAACCTACACAACTCATTAGCATCGTCAAGCGCCCGATCGGCCTGAGCAACCAAACCAGTTAAGTTAAAGGGGCGATCGCGAATCCGCTGCCTTACCTAAACCCTCACCCCATTTACCAAGTTTTTTTACCCAAAACTTATAGGTTCCGACCAAAGAAAAGCAGTGTTTTACCCCGATTGAGGGTGTAAACGAAGTATTTTGGTAAAAAACCAGGTTTCCAGGAAAATTCTTCCTTCCGGTAGTCAAGCATCGGTGAAACAACGGATTTTCTCGATCCCTGTCGGTAAATCCTGTTTTCTCTATATATATAGTGCCATAATAAATAAAGAGCGTTTAATAAATTCTCGCCACTCAAAATTTCTTAACCTTTTGGTTAAATTAGATACATTTTGTTGCGAAAGTGGATTTTTTTAACTAAACGATCTAATTTGAAATTAAACAGCCCCTTAAAAACCATTAAATTCAAAGGATTTAAAATGCAGACAAAACAAGCAATTCGTTGTCCTAACTGCGGCAGTTCCGCTGCCGAACGCCACTATCATTCTACCAGCCAGCTAATAGAGACTAAATGCCCTAGCTGCGACTATTTAATGATTACTTGTTCTCGCACTGGTAAAGTTGTGGAAGCCTACGCTCCCGGTCTTTATTCACGTCACTAATTTTATAGATTGTAGGGTGGGTACTGCTTAAAGAGAATTAATGCTAACAATCCTGCCCCCCTCTCATTTTAGGAGAGGGGTTGGGGGAGATGTTAAACAATTTTTTGGGTAGAATGAAACAGTCCTGGTTCCAGGAAGGGGCTGCGGGGTTATGTCTTAAAATTTTAGAATGGAGAATGAAACAGCCCACCCTACCCACCATACTCTTAAACTCGCGATGCCCGTAACTGACCGCAGGCTGCATCTGCATCTAACCCGCGAGAATAGCGCACGCTAACTGCAATATGCCGCGCCTTTAAAGCCTCAACAAAAACCTTAATTCGATACTGACTTGGACGCTCGTAATCAGCTTCTGCAATCGGATTGTAAGGAATCAAATTAACATGACATTGAAAACCGCGCAAATTATCAGCTAATTCCGCAGCGTGTTCTGGCAGGTCATTCACGCCTGCTAACAGGATATATTCAACGCTCAATCTTCGGCCGGTAATCTTCACATATTCGCGGCATTCTTCCATCAATTCATCAAACCGATAATTACGAGCGCTCGGTATTAGCTTTTCCCGTAACTTTTGATTAGAACCGTGAAGACTGACAGCGAGAGTAACTTGTAAGTGATGTTCGGCTAATAGGCGGATGCGATCGCGGATGCCCACCGTCGAAATTGTAATATTTCGCTGTCCAATACCCACATCTTCATTCAGGCACTTAACAGCCGCCACCACATTTTCCAAATTCAGTAGCGGTTCCCCCATACCCATGAATACAATATGGCTGACGCGCCGCTTAAAATCTTCTTGAACCGTTAACACCTGATCGACTATTTCATGCTTAGCTAAATGGCGCTGAAAACCACCTTTACCAGTAGCACAAAAATCGCACGCCATCGGACAGCCAACCTGTGAAGAAACGCAAACAGTCAAACGTTTTTCTGTCGGAATACCCACAGCTTCCACAATTTGACCATCGGCTAACTTTAAAAGATATTTTACAGTTTGATCTGGAGCAACTGAGCGATGGTGAATTATTGAGCGACCGATCGGCACATTTGCCAGACTTTCGCGCCACTGTTTCGAGAAGACGGAGATTTCCGAAAGCGATCGCACGCCTTTCTCATAAATCCACTGATGTAACTGCTTAGCGCGGTAAGCAGGTTGTCCCTGCTCCTGCACCCATGCTGTTAACTCCGCAAGATTTGCGCCTAAAAGGGGCGCGGAAGAAGAGACATGGGGCGTTGGGGATTCGACAACGGGCATAGGACGGAGAAAAACTAAAAACGAACTACTACTAACTTAACTCGCTTTCACAGGACTTACGCACCCAACCACAGAAACCGGGTTTTTTGACGAAAATACTTCGCCCAGACCTACAGATGCTCTCAAAAACCGATTTCTGCGACTTCCTGCGTAAGTCCTATTTCAGTTACGCTGTTTGTTTTGCGCGATCGCAATTTCAGCCAATTGCACTTACGCACTCTCACCCAAATATAAAAGTCTGAGATTGCTTTGTTTGACTCCCAATCACAGAAAATCGTACTGAGTGCGTAACTCCTCTATCGCAAATTCCGAACCCTATCCCACCGTGCGATCGCCCTTACACTCCTAATTAACTATCAAAACTTCAGCGATTCCCACTCTTCATTTTTGGGCATTACTCGTCCCCGTGTCATTAACCACTATCCTAAAGTTCATCCGCCATCAACTAGAAATCAAGACTTACCCACGTCGAGGTCAGAAACCGGGTTTCTTTGTAGATATCTAGTTGAAAATCAGGGATTTCTCTAAGAAACCCGATTTCTTTGTGTATTCTTTGTAGATATCTAGTTAAAAATCAGGGATTTTTCTAAGAAACCCGGTTTCTTTGTCTAAGTTCTAGAAATTTGAGCGAATATTGCACTCATGTCACCGCCACAACATAAAATCAAGTCTGTAGTTTCGTACAGGGTGCGCGGATCTTACAGTTTTCAACCACTATCGATTAAATTTTCATGTTGCTAAACCATCCAGCCCTACCCTTAGCCTTTCAATTTAGCTCCCCAGGCCCTATAATCTTCAGCCTGGGGCCCCTATCGATCCGATGGTACGGTCTTTTAATTGCCTCAGCAGTTTTAATTGGCGTTAACCTTTCCCAATATCTCGCCGAACGCCGCCGCATCAACCCCGAAACCATTGGCGACCTCGCGATCTGGCTAGTTGTGGGAGCGATTCCCTGTGCTAGACTCTACTACGTCCTCTTCGAGTGGCAACAATACAGTCAAAATCCAGGCGATATCATTGCAATTTGGAAAGGTGGAATTGCCATCCACGGAGCTATTTTAGGCGGACTAATAGCAACTTTAATATTCTCCAAAATTCAGCAAATTTCTTTCTGGCAATTAGCAGATTTGATGGCTCCTTCTGTAATTTTAGGCCAGGCCATTGGTCGCTGGGGTAATTTTTTCAACTCCGAAGCTTTCGGAGGCCCTACAGATTTGCCCTGGAAATTGTATATACCCCCCGAACACCGCTATGGACTGCCTCCAGAATACAGACAGTTTGAGTATTTTCACCCTACTTTTCTCTACGAGTCTTTATGGAATTTAACAGTATTCGGGTTATTACTAACATTATTTTTTCAAGATTTACAGGGAAAACGCCGCCTGAAAACAGGCACGTTATTTCTAGTTTATATAGCAACCTACAGCACTGGCCGCATCTGGATTGAAGGCTTACGAACTGATAGTTTGATGTTGGGTCCGTTGCGAATTGCTCAGGTAGTAAGCTTGACAGGTATTTTGGTAGGATTGATGGGGCTAGTTTGGCTTTACTTTTTCGATCGCCCTTTGCCAGATGTTGTCTCAGTAAACCAACAGCCAACCAATATTAACCGATCGCGGGATGATGCTGATACCAATAATTAAAAAAACCCTAGAGATTGGTCTCTAGGGTTCAAACCAGGGTGCATCTACCAATATTGTTTTCTAAATAAGATGCGGTCAACCCGGATCAATTACCAAAATTAGCAGAATTTTTTTGAATGAACGCGATCGATCCTACTGATTCTCTAACACCTGGAGTTTATATAGTTGGGGCTGGCCCAGGCGACCCGGACTTATTGACAGTTAAGGCTCAAAAGTTACTGGCTAAGGCTGATGTAATTGTATTTGCCGATTCCCTGGTACCTAAGCAAATTCTACAGGGTGTCCGCCCTGATGCTGAGATTATCCAAACTGCGAATAAGACACTGGAAGAGATTTTAGCGATCGTGGTGGAACGAGTGCGATCGCAACTTTCTGTCGTCCGCCTTCACTCCGGCGATCCTAGCCTCTACAGCGCCATACACGAGCAAATGCAAGCTTTGGCTGAAGCTGACATCCCTTTTGAGGTAATACCGGGAATTAGCGCTTTTCAGGCAGCAGCCGCTAAACTCAAAGTTGAGCTGACAATACCCGGAGGAGTACAAACTATTATTCTTACCCGGATCGGCGGCCGCACAGAAGTCCCGCAACGCGAAGAATTAGCCAGTTTAGCCGCACATCAGGCCAGTTTGTGTTTATATTTGAGTGCCCGCCACGTCGAAGCAGCTCAAGCTAAGTTAGCAGAACATTACCCCAGCGATACACCCGTAGCAATTTGTTACCGTTTAGGCTGGCCAGATGAAAAAATTTTGCTCGTTTCTCTTGACAAAATGGCAGTTAGTACCCGCGATAATAAATTAATTAGAACCACGATGTATGTAATCAGTCCAGCCTTGGGAGCAGTAGGAGGGCGATCGCGCCTTTACCATCCCGAACACACTCATCTATTCCGTCAAAAATGAGAAATTGCTAATGGCTAATGGCTAATGGCTAATGGCTAATAGCTAATGAACAACAAAGGGTTATGAGTTTTTTGACTTAAAGATTTCATTTCACAACCCCTAAGTACCAAATCAGCAATTAGCCATTACCAATTACCCATTACCCATTACCAATCACCAACCAACAACTAACAACTAACAACTAACAACAATGAGAGAATTAACCCGCAGAAAATTCATTGCAATCACCACATTAGCTGCTGGATTTGCATTAGCAGCTCACCCCATTTCTGCCACAGTTATCACCACAGATACCACTGGTTTAGTAGCAGGAGAAGTCAAAATTCCTGTTGAAGATGGTTCAATTCCAGCATATAGAGCAATGCCTGCAACGGGCAGCAATTTCCCAGTAGTATTAGTAGTGCAAGAAATCTTCGGCGTTCACGCTCACATTCAGGATATTTGCCGCCGCTTTGCCAAATTGGGTTATTTAGCGATCGCACCTGAAATGTTCGCCCGTCAAGGCGATGTTTCCAAAATGACCGACATTCCAGAAATCATCAGCAAAGTTGTCTCAAAAGTTCCAGATACTCAAGTCATGTCGGATTTAGATGCAACCGTAGCTTGGGCAGAAAAATCATCAAAAGGCGACATTAACAAACTAGGAATAACAGGATTTTGTTGGGGCGGCCGCATCGTTTGGCTATACTCAGCTTACAATCCCAAAGTCAAAGCTGGTGTAGCTTGGTACGGACGTTTAATATCTCAACCAACTCCTTTAACTCCTAAACATCCGATTGATATTGCAGCTAGTTTGAAAGTGCCAGTTTTAGGACTTTACGGTGGTAAAGATGATAATATTCCCAATGATACAGTTGAGAAAATGCGCGAGGTTCTCAAAACTGGAAGTAGCGGTTCGGAAATAGTGCTTTATCCAGATACTCCACATGGCTTTAATGCCGATTATCGCCCGACTTATCGCCAAAAAGAAGCTCAGGACGCATGGAAGCGGTTACAAGCTTGGTTTAAGCAGCATGGAGTTGCTTAAATGACGGTGATAGCGATCGCTTTTTTTTACTAATAAAAAAGAGCGATCGCTTTTCTTTTTTAATTAGCAATTGAGAAATATACTTTTGACAAAAACCTGCATTTAATATATAATATTGAAATCACATTTATCTTACGGCAAAAATCTATGGCAACTTATAACGAAATACTGCAACAAGTCCAAAGCTTAAGAATAAGTGACCAGTTACAATTACTCGAAGACTTACAAAAAATAGTTAGTCAAGAGGTGGAAGCACAAAGACCTGATGAAGTAAATCAAGGTATATCATCCCAGGAACTTCAGAATTTAATTCAACTTACTATAAAAGAGTCTTTAGACGAGTATTTTAGCGATCCCGATCGAGGATTAGAATTGAAGCCAGAATTTCGCGAAAATTTATTAGAAATACAAAAGCATCGAAGCACTGGAAGACAACGTATTTCAGCCACTGATGCTTACCAAAAATTAGGAGTAAATTAGCGTGAGTTATTCTTTATAGTATGAACCAGAAGCACTGGCTGATATAGAAAAGTTAACAGGGGTTATTCGACAACGAATAATAGAT
This sequence comes from Kamptonema animale CS-326, assembly GCF_028330895.1. NCBI lineage: Bacteria > Bacillati > Cyanobacteriota > Cyanophyceae > Oscillatoriales > Microcoleaceae > Kamptonema > Kamptonema animale. Next base: position 18,602 of record NZ_JAQMUA010000489.1, read on the forward strand.
AAAATTAACTGGTTAGCTACTAATTTTGAGCAAATTACTCCTGAACCTTTAACAGGGAACTGGAGTGGTTTTTATAAGTTAAGAGTAGGTGACTACAGAGTGGTTTATGAATTTATTTCTGAAGCCAAGGTAATTATTATTGATAGAGTTGGACATCGGCGCGAAGTTTATGAGTGAAAAGCGATCGCCTTTTTGATTACCTTACTTTAGAAGAAGTTGGGGAATTGGCTATCGCATACTCTTTGAGGCCCCAGAAACCGGGTTTTTTACGAAAATACTTCGCTACAGCCGATAGATTCGGTAAAAAAACCCGGTTTCTTTGCCACTAACCCAGGGTTAACTTCTGGTTATTACTCACATCTAGGAAATAATTAGATGGTTGCGCCGCCATATCATTAGCAGCTACCCCCTTGACAATTCCTAAATACTCCCCACTTGCCTTAATTTTAATTGCAGTAGCAGACTCAGATGTGCCGTCATTTACCTGTATCTGAATAGATTCAAAACTGAGAGCATTATTCGCCAACCCAACTAATCCAATTTTATCACCATCAGTTAATTGAAAATCAGCAACAATGTCTACTTCAGCAGGATTAGTAGAAGTATCGCTCGATGAATCCTTTTTGCGAGATTGAAGCACAAAAAGATCGCTACCAGCACCACCGACTAAACTATCTTGATCGAAATCACCAACTAACAAATCGTTCCCCTCTTCACCGAAGAGGAGATCCTTACCTTTACCGCCGCGTAAAATATCATCACCCACTCCACCATAAAGGCTGTCATCTTCATTACCACCATTGACAATATCATTTCCAGTGTTGCCAAAAAGCCGATCGTAGTCTTTACCTCCCCGCAGAGAATCGTCGCCGCTTCCTCCCTCAATTGTGTCATTACCTTTGTTACCATTGATATTGTCATTTAGGTCAGTACCGCGCACGCGATCGCTACCATTCAAAGCTTGAATAGACTTGTTAGCAGCTTCGGGATAGCTAGCTAAGAAAAGATTATCATCTCTATCTGATAAGCTAAAAAATGTCTCACTTTCTAACTGTTTTACCTGAAATTCTGGGACTCCTGATGGATCGGTATTTGGCGGAGTTTGCGAACCTGTAAAAAAGTTGATGCGTATTGTCTCAGTAGATGTAGAAGTTGATGTTGGTAGCGGAGTTAAAGAGGGAGTTGGAGTTGGTGTTGGTAGCGGAGTTAAAGACGGAATTGGTGACGGAGTTGATGTTGATGTTGGTAGCGGAGTTGAAGACGGAATTGGAGAGGGAGATGGAGTTGATGTTGATGTTGGTAGCGGAGTTGAAGACGGAATTGGTGACGGAGAGGGAGTTAATGTTGGTAGCGGAGTTGAAGACGGAATTGAAGATGGAGTTGGAGTTGATGTTGGTAGCGGAGTTGAAGACGGAATTGGAGATGGAGTTGGAGTTGATGTTGGTAGTGGAGATGGAGACGGAGATAGAGTAGGGGTAATTGGAATCGGATTAACTAAAGCCATTAGTTCAAATATGTCGTACTGCGCGATAAAATCCATCGCGCCAGATCCTGGTTGATTTTTAGATTCATTAGCAAAGAAATTTTCAACCGTTAAATCCCGATCCGCTTCATATTTCCCGTCTTTATTAATATCTACCACTAAGCTAGTGTTATTCCTCGCCATACCCACCTTGCCAACTGTTAGGCTTGTTTCTAGCTTAATTTCACCTATGAAATTTAGCTCGTCATTACCTCCTCCTTCATCCTGAATTCTTGTACCTCCAGAGGTCAAAGGTAGAGTATAAATATCGTCTCCTAGACCGCCTACGAGCAAGTCTGCTCCGCCGCCGCCGTTAATGCGATCGTCACCAGCTAAGCCAGAGAGAGTATCATTGGTATTTTCCCCATTGAGAGTGTCATTACCACCCGTGCCACTGATATTATTAAAATCTGTATCAGTAGAAAAAAATGCACCAGGGATACTATCGCTACTGCTATCATCATCCTCCTCATCGCTGGTTTCTTCTTCAGAATCATCTTCTCCGCTTTCGATTTCACTTAATAGTTGAGTTAAGAGATCTTCCGAGCTAAGAGTATTAGACATAATCTCATCTTTGCCTGTATTTGCTACAATTACGGATGCCATGCTTTACGTACCTATGCGTGAAAAAATCAGTCAATTAATTGGGTAAAGTCGCTTGATGTGACAGTTCCCGTACCATAGATACAAGCGAGGTTGGTTTTTTCCGGTTGATTTTTATAGAATTTTTCTCTAATTTTTTTTCAATATACTTAGGACTTAGACCGCATCAACTAAAAAGATAAATTTGCGATCGCTTAGCTCGTAATGACAGGAATAAGTTGTTTTTGCCCAAGTGCTGATACTTTTAAACGCTGTGCTACCCAAAACTCTCAAAACTGCATCTAGCTAATAGAGCAATAGATATCTTGCCAAAATCTATATAATAAGTGGGTGGTAGGTATAGAGATTGCTAAACTAATCTATGTACAACCAATTCAGACAGGTACGCCCGTGCTAGACGAAAAAGCAAAACAGACAATCCTGCGTAAGATTCCTCACGGACTATACATCTGCGGCGTTAAGGACGGCGAGGAAGTGAATGGTTTCACCGCTAGCTGGGTGATGCAATCATCTTTTAAGCCTCCTCTAGTCGTGAACTGCGTTAAGCAAGATTCCAAGTCCCATGCCATGATTAAAGCCAGCGGCGTTTTTGCCTTGAGTTTCCTAGAAGCTGGACAAAAAGAACTCGCCCAGAAATTTTTCAAAGCTCAGCGGCGCGTTGGCGATAAGTTTGAGGATGTAGAATTTTATTTGGGAGAAGAAACAGGCTGTCCGATTATCTCAGATTCTCTAGGCTATATAGAGTGTAAAGTTGTTGGTGCTGTTGAACATGGCGACCACACTGTTTATGTTGGAGAAGTCGTCGCCGCAGGCGTTCACCGTGAAGGCGAGCCCCTTCTACTCGAAAGCACTGGCTGGAATTATGGCGGTTAAAACATAACGCCGCCGTATCGGCGGTAAAGGCACCGCCGATACGGCGGCGCTATAAATAGAGTGGGGTAAATCCTATTTAAATTTATATTGGTAAATAAATCCATCTTTCTTAGTTAGATAACTAAAGCCTTCTTCCTTCTTTTTTCTTCCTTCTTCCTTCTTCCTTCTTCCTTCTTCCTTCTTCCTTCTTCCTTCTTCCTTCTTCCTTCTTCCTTTTACTTATTCCTCATGTCTGATAGCGATCGATATGGCAATTATTTCTTCTAAAAAACAGCCCCCCTCTCCAGAGTTACCCGAAGAGTTCACTAAACCTCCCCGCCGCCGCAAAGCTTCTAAAACTGAGCCGGAATCTCTGGTGGAACCGGAAGCCTTTGCTGATGAGGAAAGCACTAACAAGCAGGAAGAGAAAATTCGGCCTCACCGATTGGCTGATTATATTGGGCAAAAAGATTTAAAAGAGTTTTTGGCGATCGCGCTACAAGCGGCCAAGTCCAGAAATGAGCCCCTAGATCACTTATTATTGTACGGCCCGCCGGGATTGGGCAAAACTACGATGTCGCTGATTATTGCTGAGGAAATGGGTGTTAGTTGCAAGATTACCACCGCCCCCGCATTGGAAAAACCGCGAGATATTGTAGGATTGCTAGTTAGTCTCAAGGCTGGAGATGTTCTTTTCCTCGATGAAATTCATCGCCTCTCGAAGGTGGCAGAAGAAATCCTTTATCCGGCGATGGAAGACTGCCGTTTAGATATTACCATCGGTCAGGGTAAGACTGCTAAAACTCGCAGCATTCCTTTGAAACCTTTTACTTTGGTGGGGGCGACTACGAAAGTGGGCTCGCTGACTGCACCCTTGCGCGATCGCTTCGGATTTATCCAAAGATTGCGTTTTTATGAAATTGATGAATTAACTTCAATTGTACTTAGAAGTGCTCAAGTTCTCGACACCCCCATCACCACAGAAGGAGCCCAAGAAATTGCCCGCAGAGCTCGCGGAACTCCTAGAATAGCTAACCGCTTGCTCAGACGAGTCCGAGATTACAGCGAAGTCAAAAATTTAACACCAATTGATGCCGAAGTTGCCTCAATTTCTCTGGAACTTTTTAATGTCGATCCTTTAGGTTTAGATTGGACGGATCGGTTAATTCTTAGCAGAATGATTGAAAGTTTTAATGGCGGGCCAGTTGGTTTAGAAACTATCGCTGCGGCTACAGGTGAAGACTCCCAAACTATTGAAGAAGTTTGCGAACCTTATTTGATGCAAATTGGATTTATGCAGCGGACAAATCGCGGCCGGATCGCTACGCCTGCGGCTTGGAAACATTTGGGTTATATTGACGCGGAGGAATAGAAATGGTACTGATACCTACAAAAAATCTCACGCTGGAAGAGTTTTTGAAACTGCCAGAAACTAAGCCTGCAAGTGAATATATCAATGGTCAAGTTATTCAGAAACCAATGCCACAAGGAAAACATAGCATTCTTCAAGGTAAACTGGTGACAGCTATCAATGCAGTAGTTGAACCTACGCAAATTGCCCTAGCATTTCCAGAATTGCGGTGCAGTTTTGGCGGTCGTTCAGTTGTGCCAGATGTGACGGTTTTCGCCTGGGAAAGGATACCTGTTGATGACAATGGTGATATTGCTAATGTATTCCCAATTTATCCAGATTGGACGATTGAAATTCTGTCTCCAGATCAAAGTCAAACTAAGGTGACTGGTAATATTTTGCATTGTTTAAAACATGGTAGCCGATTGGGTTGGCTACTCGATCCAGATGTGCGATCGGTGTTAGTTTATCCGCCTGGGAAACAACCGGAATTGTTTGCGGAAGAGGGGGATATCTTGCCAGTTCCAGACTTGGTTAAATTGCAGTTAACGGTAGGTGATGTGTTTGGGTGGTTGAAGTTGGGAAAGAGTTAGAGAAAGGCGCGATCGCTCTACCTTTTCTGTTAACAAATTCCCTACTCGCTCTATTTAACTAAACTGAGGATCACCTCAACGAGTTTGGCTGGCTCTACTGGCTTGGGAATATGCCGTTGAAAGCCGACTGACATGGCCTGCTGATAGTCAATTTCTCCCGCATAAGCAGTCAGAGCGATCGCCGGAATTTGACCGCCCTGTGCTGGTGGCAAGGCTCTCACTTGTTGTATCAGCATATAGCCGTCTACCTCTGGCATCCCGATATCGCTGAGCAATACATCGGGCTGGAATTGGGTTAAAGCAACGAGTGCCTCATTTGCGGAAGCAACAGCGATCGCATTCCCTCCATACTGCTCGATCAGGAAAATAATAAACTCTCGCGTATCGTCATCATCATCCACGACTAAAACCTGAATGCCAGCCAAATCTAAAGCTGGTTCAGACGGTTTGTTGCTATCCTCGTTGATTTGAGGTGAGCTTTGCATCAGTGGCAACTTGACAGTAAAGGTGGCTCCCTGTCCTTCCCCTGGACTCTCTGCTTCGACAGTCCCGCCATGCAATTCCACCAAGTGATGAACGATCGCCAACCCCAGCCCCAATCCCCCAAATTTGCGGGTCGTAGCGCTATTCTCTTGGCGGAAGTATTCAAATATATAAGGGAGGAAGTCCGGGTCAATACCCTTACCCGTATCGCTCACAATAATCTGAGCTTGAGTGCCACATCGCTCTAGTTGAATGTGAACTAATCCTCCATCGGGTGTAAACTTAATCGCGTTAGAAAGCAGATTCCAAATCACTTGCTGTAATCGGCTGGAGTCACCTAAAACGAACCCTATGTCTGGTTCAAACATAGTGTGAATTTGAATCGACTTAGCTTCCGCCGCCAACCGTACCGTTTCCATTGCCGATTGAATAGTGAATGCTAAATCGGTGGGAAAAACATTGAGGCTAAGTTTGCCTCTCAGAATCCGGGAGAGATCCAGCAAGTCCTCAATCAGTTCAGCTTGCAATCTGGAATTCCGTGCGATCGCGTTCAAAGCTTGAGCAGTCTTAGCTGGGCTTAGCTTTTGAGTTTGAAGAAGTGTTGACCAGCCTAATATGGGATTCAGGGGCGATCGCAGTTCGTGAGAGACAATTGCCAGAAACTCATCTTTGACTCGGTTTGCCCGCTCAGCCTCCGCCCGTGCAGCTTGTTCGCGGGCAAGCAGTTGTTCCCGTTCCTGTTCAGCGCGTTTGCGATCGGTAATCTCAGTAATGAAAATTGTTATTCCCTCTGGTGAGGGATAGGCATGATTTTCAAACCAGCGGTTCCAGGTGGAGTAGTAGTATTCAAAATGAGCCGGAATTTGTTGTGCGATCGCCTGCTGTATTCGCGTATCAAACTCAGTGCCCACCACTTCTGGAAACACCTCCCAAACACTTCTTCCCAGCAAAGCTTCCCTTTCCAGTCCCACCGTTTCCATCACGCGATCGTTGACATAGAGATAACGCCACTCCCGATCTAAGACTAAAAACTGATCGCTGATAGTGGATAAAACCGACTCCAATTGCTCTTTGGCTTTTTCTGCAACTCGTCGCTGTACTTGCTCCCGCCGAGTTGCCTCCTGTCGCAACTGAGCCATTTTTAGATTCGCCTCAACTCGTGCCAACAGTTCGCGAGCAGAAAAGGGTTTAATCAAATAGTCATCGGCTCCCGCTTCTAGTCCTTCAATCCGAGACTCTTCCCCCGCGCGAGCAGAAAGTAGGATAATAGGCAACTCCTTTGTCTGGGGATTCGCCCTCAACTCCCGCAGTAACTCGAATCCATCCAGTTCCGGCATCATCACATCTGTGAGTACGAGATCGGGGAGTTGCCCACGAATAGCGGCTAATGCAGCCGCCCCATCCTTTACTGCCTCTACTTCATACTGCTGACTCAACAGACGCTTCACATAGTTACGCATATCGGCGTTGTCATCTGCCAAAACAATTTTGGATTTGGGATTGGGGATTTGAGCTTGCAAACTGTCAGCTTGGAACCCAATTTTAGTCGTTTCTAATGTTGAGTCAGATTCTTTTGATCCAGAATCTAAAGTCTGCCCCCCCAAATCCGGTTCCGGAAGCCAGCGTAATACTTCTTCCACATAGGGGGTGGCTCCGGTTGCAGTTGATGTCAGAGTACGAGTGGCATTAATGCGATCGCTCGGTAGACGATCCCATCCAGTGGGAATTGATACGATGAAACTCGTTCCGCGATCGACGATGCTACTCGCGCTAATTGTGCCGCCATGCAAGCGCACGAGTTCTTGAACTAATGACAGACCAATCCCTGACCCTTCGTAAGTTCGTCCTCTTGCCCCCTGCACTCGATGAAACCGCTCAAATATATGAGGTAGTTCTGCTGCGGGAATGCCAATACCTGTGTCTCGCACTTCTAGTTCAATCTGCTCGTTACGGGAGCGCAGAATAACGGCAATCTCTCCTTCAAAGGTATATTTGAAGGCGTTAGAGAGCAGATTCAACACTATCTTCTCCCACATCTCCCGATCTACATAAGCGGGTTCTGGTAGTGGGGGACAATCTACCTGCAAATGCAGCCCTGCCCGCGCGATCGCTGACTCAAAAACCGCTGCCAGCTCTGTTGTTAACATCGCCAAGTCTGTTGGCTGATATACGGCTTCAATCCGTCCGGCTTCAATGCGGGAGAAATCTAACAGTGTGTTGACTAGCTTCTGGAGGCGCAAGGCGTTGCGATGGATCAGTTCCAGGCGATCGCGCTGCTCTGCATCCTGGGTTGCTTGTAAGGCTTCTTCAACGGGGCCGAGCATCAAGGTTAGGGGTGTGCGGAATTCATGACTCACGTTTGAGAAAAACACCGTCTTGGCCCGATCTAGTTCGGCAAGCTGTTCTGCCCGCCGTCGCTCTTCTTCATAGGAACTGGCGTTAGCGATCGCACTGGCGATCTGTCCGGTAATCTGACCTAAAAAATCGCGGTAGCGATCGTCCAGTCTGCGGCGCGGACTCGCCACAGCGACAAGTACCCCCAATATTTTGGCCTGTCCCGTTACGGCAATGGGTAATACTATTGCTTCCTGCGGTGGCTCAGGCCAAGGACTGCCAGGAAGTTTCCCCAAGCGCGTCACCAAATCATAAATCGGTTGTGGCTGGGCACTACGAACGCTGCGGGCAATGGGCCAACCATGCGGGTCATCCCCTGCATTGAGGTCTATCATCGGCGGAGCTATATGCTCATCCCATCCGAACTGAGTACCGCTACAGAGATGAGCGTACCTTCCTTCTATGTCAATTAGATAGAGGAGCGAAAACGGAATATCAGCAGGATCTGACCTGAGAGCCTCTGCCATCAACTTGCAGGCTTCCTCGGTGGTCTTGGCAATGCCAGTTTTGGATGCTACTTCTCGGAGAAGTTGGGCGCGGCGATCGTTTAAAACCCGGTACGTCGTCTCACTGACGATGTTTAAAATGCCGTCAATTCCACCACCCTCACCTTGAATGGGGTTGAATGTATAGTCGAAGAAGCACTCTTCGGTATATCCGAAACGGTGCATCGCCAAAAGCTCGTCGTGATGAAAGATGCCTTCGCCCGTTGTGAAAACGCTCTCAAATTCTGGCCCAATCTCGCTCCAAATTTCCGGCCAGACCTCGCATCCGGGACGGCCCAAAGACCAGGGGTGCTTATCACCAACGATCGGTCGCCAAGCATCGTTGTAGAGTAGCAAGCAGTCCGATCCCCAGTAAATGGCAATGGGAAATCGGGAGTTGAGACAAATGCTTAATGCCGATCGCAAGCTTTGAGGCCATTGTTCCACAGGGCCCAAGGGCGTTTTTGACCAATCATAGGAGCGCATGAGCGATCCCATCTCTCCACCACCTGCGAACAGGTTTTTAACGACTACCGCCAAGTCCTCAACCACCGTCCCCACTCCTTATTCTTCAAAATACTGGGCTAACAGTTCCTTGCCAAATTTGCGTACTGTCGCTTTTGACGAATCGCTCATCTGGTGTAGCAACTCCTCAATCTGTTTCAAGGCCAAAGCGGAAGGGACTGCACGCCCGTTTTCCCAGCGATTGACGGTGCGGAACGAAACTCCTAGTTTGGCAGCCAACTTTTCCTGGGAAAGACCGAGTTGCTGCCGAAGCTCACGGATTACAGCGGCAATTTCCAACGGTATCGTTAACGACATTGCTAGGACATCTCCTGCCGTTATCGGCGTTACGAACGTTTAGCACATACTAAAAATAGGACAAGTGACATACCGTCTGTCTCTATCTTGAAGAGGAGATTTTGAGAAGGAATAAATTTTTTTGTGGACATCAGAAAAGTCGGATTGTGATGCTACAGATGTCTCGATTGGAAACTTGATGCGATCGGCTCAAGAAAATTGCGATCGGTCTATTGCTGAGGTATTACAACTTGTTGCAGGTTAATGCAGTAACATAGTAAAAGTGAGATAATATCTTATCCTTTATTAATAAAACTACTTTACTCTTCAAAAAACAGGAGTTTTGAAATGGAGTACATTGAACATCAAGTGGGTGAATTGGTCGTCAGTCAGCGTCAATCTGATGGCTATATTAGTGCAACTAAATTAACAAGAGCTTATGAGAATCAAACAGGTAAATATAGAAGCCCTAACCAGTGGCTTGAAAATGAGAAAACCAATCAATTTTTAGAGGAGTTATCTAATAAAACGAAACTTCCAGTTAATGAGCTTGTGCAAAAAAGAATAGAGGGTAAAAACAGAGAAATAGAAATCTGGATACATCCTAATCTTGCTGTTCCTTTTGCCATGTGGCTATTTCCAGACTCTGAAACAAGGGTATTTGAATGGGCAAAACAAGGGCTTTTTGCAGGTCAAGCTCCTGCTAAGCAAGAGCCTGATAATTTTGCTGCAAATATAAGTTTTCTCGACTCCACAAATATTGAGAATAAATTTACTCAGTATTGGGATATTATTGATGAAGCTTGTTCAAAATTTCCTGAACTTAAAGAAATACTTACAAAAGCAATGGTAGATACTCTAGAGCTAATTCACAAAGGAGTTTATGTTGACAATTACTATGCAATTACGCCTCTGGGGTGGGTAGCGGGTAACTACGAAGAAGTTAGTAGTTATTGCAATCAAATTTCTTTGGCGATCTTAGAGAATCAAAAAGAAATTGAAAATTCTAGTTTAAACCTAGAAGAGATTGAGGATTTTTAATCGAATGAGCTGGGAGCAATTTCTGCAAGAAGGTAAATTAGCTGAAGAAAAAGTTAGAGAGGGTTTGCAAAGAAGAGGATTTAATGCTGGACAATCTATCAAGACACAATTTGAGACTGATGAAGATATACCAATTTATGATAACTCCGGTCAAAAAATTTTATGGATATCTGTAAAAAGTGTTAAAGCAAGTATTTTAACATTAGATCAAGCCAGACAATTCTATCCTAGAGGCTGGATGTGTGGTGAAGTCGAAAGCAAGCAATGGGTTTATCCCCCTGCAATAATTATTTGGGTTAGTTCAAAGCTATATTGGGGTGCTGTTACCCCTAAACGTCCAAGTACCGAATGGTACATTTCCCCGTCTAAACATGGATTAGTCGTTGATGGAAGGAAAACTCGTTTAACTGGAACAACTCACTATCTTTATCCTTCCTACCATGTTCCTGGCGATCGCTTACGATCTAAAGACGAAATAATTGCATATATCCAGAAGTTATGTGGATAAAGCGATCGTTTGAGAGAAATTATTGGTATTTAGCGATCGTTTACTCCTGCTAGTTCTCCAGCTTGTCCAGCTTGTCTATTACTATTACTATAGAGTATAATCCTAACAGCATCATTATAAGTTAGCCTTAAAATGAACACAAGAATAAGCAAGATCAAAATAGCCCTAGAACAGTTGAGCGAAGACCTGCTGGCTTTATCCGATGATATGTGGCTGAGTATTGATCATAACGACTCCGAAGCACTGGATTGTGGCTACCGCTTAAAGAAGGAGTATAATCAGCAAGTTGATACTTTTAGTAAAGTGGTTCAAAATATAGGTTCTACTCTTGCACAGTTTGAAAACATCTCTATTTTGAATGAGTCCAGTACACCCATTCACGATACCGGACATGAGGGGCAAGAAAGCAAAAATTTTGAGTATAACGAGAACCAAGCCCACAGCATTAATGAGGATTTTTGCTACAAGCGACCATGTGGAATGAAACTGGAGAATCAAATATATGAAGGATTAAATACATGGAAGGCAATATACAGGACAACGATCAAACATCTATCCAAGAAATCTCTCGATATTTTTAACCAACTGCCCGAAAGTGGGTTTGCCAAAGGTCGCCGAAAAGATAAAGTTTATGTTTCTCGTACCCCCAACTCAATGAAGTGCCCTGAAAAATTTGCTGGGGAGCTCTATTTTGAAACCAATTTGTCCGCTAACTCGATTCGTGATAGTATCCACAAGTTATTAACAATGTTTTCTATCCCAGATAGTGAGATAGTTTTCTATCTGCGTGAAGACAAAGATGCAGACTAACTTGGGGAACAGCCGCGAGCAAGGTAAAAATTCCAGCGAGGGACTAATTCTATGCAAACTCAGCCTACTATCACCGAACATCTCTCCCCTGAATTAGCACAAATCTTTCTCGAAGGATTACCTGACAACATTCGTAACGCACTCGAAATCCGAGCTAAAAGAATGAACTATCCAGTTTGGGCAGTAATTGAAATGGCGATCGCAGGCTATCTTGATGAAGAGGCTCTATCCTTTGTCGATTGCAAGCCGGAGCTATAGCAGGATGCAACATTATTCGGATACAATCTTTAAAGAGCCATTACCCCATTGCTGCGACCTATGCTCAAAACTATCGAAGGCGTTTATCAGAATGGGCAAATCGAACTAACCGAGTTACCGCAGAATATGAGCGATCGCACTCAGGTACTGGTCATTTTTCTTGAACCCGGCAAAATCGATCCAACCAAACTGCGCCAATTCATTGACAAACTAGAAACGATTCCTGAATAATTCCGACAGCTACTTTACGGAAAATCTAAAAAGTAAGTACCGAGTGCTATTTACTATTCTAGATTATGTAATCCTAGATTTTTATCAAATTTGCAAAATGTACTGACTGATAATCTTTCTGAACTCTTGAGGAGCTTCTTTTGCGATCGCTGCTCCTAAATCTGGACGGACAACCCACCACCAAACCAGCTTTTCTAAATGATTGGGTGGGTTTTCATTAGGACACCATTCAATAGTACCTTCATTTATACCAATAATATTCGCACAAAGGTCATTAGCAATGGCAACGCGCTCGTCTAGTTTTTCAAACTGTACGATGTCTTTCCAGTGAATTTCATTGGGAATAGAATTTAGAATTGATTCGATATTCTCATCGAGTTTCATCTGTCATTATATGTGAATTAGTTTGCACCGCTTTAACTTAATCCTATCATCACTCATCTCACAGAAAACCGATCGCACCCTTCCACACCGCAAATGTCAACAGTCGATCGCACTTAGGCGATGTGCGATCGCCACCACCTTACCTGCTAACACTCAGGACGAATTGCTACTTGCGCTCGTTAAATACTTAGTATATAATCCAGAATATAATATCAGCTTGATATAAATGCTTGAATTATCAGCCCTGGGTCTGCTACAGCGGCAGCCTCAGCATGGCTATCGGCTAAAACAACAACTGGAGCTGTTTATGAGCAGTTGCATCAGCGTCAACTACGGAGCGATTTACCCACTCCTGAAGCGTTTGGAAGAGCGAGGCCAGATTGTGACAATAGCCGAAGAAGCCGGAGATGCTGGATGTCCGCGCAAAATTTACGGAATTACCCCCTCTGGACGCGAACTCTGGCGGCAGAAAATGCTCGAACACCCCCAAGAAAGCTGGGTTAACAGCGGTTCCCGGTTCCAAATCAAATTCTTCTTTTTTGGCGACTTAGAACCCGCAGAACGCCTGAAATTGTTGGAACACCGCTTGCGAGTCTGTTACCTGCGACAGGACTACATCGACAGCCTCAAGAGCGAATATCCCCTAACCGACGACTATCAATTCGCCTCTCGCGATCGCTGCAAATCATTGCTAGCGTTAGAGATAGACTGGTTAACCGAGCAAGTAGCCAAAGAACAAAGCGCGATGCCTGCGGCTGGCTGCGCCTACGTCGGAGTGCGAGACTCACCAACGGCTCTGAATTCGCCTTTGAAAAAGGAAAAGGCTCGCACTCACCCAATCGGGTGAGTCAAAAGAAGGATGTGTAATCTCCCCTAGACATCCTAACTTTTGAGAGATAACAAAAAACTTTCCTATAAGTAATCATAACCACAACCCCGCTAGATGTTTCGGGACTAAAACCAAACAAATTCTCAATTCTGTTGGTAAGGGCTTTCCAGATTTCTCCTGTTCAAGGAGTTTCAAAATTCCTCTCTTTATTAAGAGAGGTTAGGGGGATCGAAAGATGACACCTGATTGCAATACAAAAACATGAGGCGATAGAAATCGCTGCCAAACGAATAAAGTCCCCCGCGTGGACTAAAGAGTTAAAGGACTTGTCCCAGAGGTCTAATCAGCCCAAAAGTGGGTAAGTCCAATGTAAAAAACCTAACTGGTGTTGTAAATGACTTATTCTAAATCCCCTGAATCCGTCGTTGATGCTGAAGATCAACAGTCTCCAACAGCCAATACATCGGAAATTCACCCAACCGATGCAGATAGCTATCAACCAGACGATTTCCCCCCGATTGCCGATCGCCCCCGCCCTAGTAAACCGCGATCGCGCTGGCCCCTAATCGCCACGATCGCGATCGCACTAGGCGCAGGTTTCGGCGGCTGGCACTGGTGGCAATCCAGTCACGCTCGCCCACAACAAGCAGCAGCAACCCAACCTCAAGGCATACCAGTAAAACTGGCATCCGTGGAAACGAGATCGGTTCAAGATAGCTCTGAATTTGTCAGCAGCTTAGAAGCAAAACGCTCAGTTGAAATCAAACCAGAAATCGATGGGCTAGTTACAGAGATATTTGTCAAATCCGGCGACTTCGTAGAACAAGGACAAGCGATCGCCCGCATCAAAAGCGACAGCGCCCAAGCTGACTTGAGACAATCCCAAGCCAACCTAATCCGCGCTCAATCGCGCTTAGCCGAACTGCAAGCAGGCACAAGACCAGAAGAAATCGCCCAAGCTCAAGCCCAAGTCGCTCAAGCCCAAGCCAACCTCGCCCAACTGCGATCGGGTTCTCGGCCAGAAGAAGTTGGCCAAGGTCAAGCCCGCGTTAGCCAAGCTGAAGCCGACCTCGCCGATGCTCAAAGCGGCAGTCTCCTAGAAGACATCGCCCAAGCCAGAGCGCAAATAGAGGCAAGCAAAGCCGAGGCAGAACTAGCCAGCCAGCAACTCGTCAGATATCAAGCATTGGCGCAAGAAGGTGCAGAGTCAGCGAACACCCTCCAGGAATACATCCAAAAAGACCGTAGCGCCAAAGCTAACCTCCGAGAAGCCCAGAGGCGCTTTGAGCAGCGGCAAAAGAACAGGCAAGCGGAGATCGAGCGGCGGACAGGAGCCTTGCAGCAGCAGCGAGAAGCTTTGCGGCAACTGCAAAACGGTTCGCGCCCAGAGGAAATCGCCAAAGCTGAAGCAGAAGTCGCACAAGCCAAGAGCAGATTAGCAGAGTTAGCCAACGGCACTCGCCAAGAACAAATCGATCAAGCTGAAGCGCAAGTTGCCGAAGCTGCCGCTCAAGTGCGTGGTTTTGAGGTACAACTGCAAGAAACAGCGCTCACCGCACCCTTCGCGGGAGTTATCGGCGACGTACCCGTGAAAGTCGGCGATTACTTGCAAAAAGGGGACGTACTCACCGCTCTAACTGAGAATCAATTGCTAGACTTGCGGTTATCAATTCCTTTGGAACGGATGCCTCAATTACGCTTAGGATTGCCAGTAGAAATGCTTGATGCTCAAGGCAAAGCGATCGCCAAAGGGCAAATCAGTTTTATCTCCCCGAATGTCAGCGCTAATTCCCAGACAATTTTAGCTAAAGCCACCTTTGCCAATCCCAGCGGCGAACTGCTCAATCAGCAATTCGTGAAAGCCAAAGTTATCTGGAAACAGAATCCTGGCCTTTTAGTTCCAGTAACAGCAGTCACTCGCTTAGGCGGGCAAACTTTTGTCTTTGCCGCTCAAAAGCCCGAACAACAAAAACCTGGAATGCCTCCTTTAATAGCGCGGCAAAAGCCAGTGAAATTAGGAACTATTGATGGCAATAATTACCAAGTTATCGAAGGGCTACAACCTGGGGAAAAAATTGTTGTTGCAGGTATCCTCAACCTGACTGATGGCGCTCCGATTATGGCTCAAGAAGAAGGGCAAGGAAAAGGAGAAGGGGAAGGAAAAAATTTACCAGCAGGGAGTGGCAAAAATTGAAGAAGGGACTAGGGGCTAGGGACTAGGGAAAGAGGAAGAGATGGGAGATGGGGAAGATGGGGAAGATAGGGAAGATGGGTAATTAGTAATTAGCCATTAGCCTGTCTTCCATTAGCCATTACCAATTACCAATTACCAATTACCAACTAACAACTAACAACTAACAACTAACAATTACCCAAATAATGTTTGCAGATTTCTTTATTAAAAGACCCGTCTTTGCTAGCGTCTGCGCCTTAATTATCATTTTGGTAGGCGCAATTAGTATTCCGAGCCTGCCTATCGAGCGCTTCCCTGACATTAGCCCTACCCAAATTAACGTAACAGCTAACTACAGCGGGGCAAGTGCGGAAATTGTCGAAAACGCCGTTACTAACATCCTAGAAAGGCAAATCAACGGCGTTGAAGGACTCAAATATCTAACTTCCAGTAGTAGTAACGATGGTACCAGTACCATTACAGCTACCTTTGACCCCTCACGTAACAAAGACATCGCCGCCGTTGATGTTCAAAACCGAGTTGCAGTTGCTCAACCACAACTACCAGATGCCGTACAACGCACAGGAGTTAGAGTTACAAAACAATCTACCAGTCTGCTATTAGCCATCGGCTTATTTACAGAAAATAAAGAATACGACACCATATTTTTAAGCAACTACGCCGACCTATATTTAGCTGATGCCTTAAAGAGAGTAAAAGGCGTTGGCGACGTGCGAATTTTTGGGGAAAGACGCTATGCAATGCGCTTGTGGATCGACCCCAATAAATTAGCAGCGCGCGGTTTGACAATGCAAGATGTCACCAGGTCACTTAACGAACAAAACTTGCAAGTTGGTGCTGGGAGAGTTGGTCAAGAACCGGCTCCACAGGGGCAAATGTATCAAATTGACTTACGTGCGGAAAGTCGCCTGAAAGAACCCGCAGAATTTGAAGAAATTGTCTTAAAAACTGAGACAAATGGAACCTTAGTTAAATTAAAAGATGTGGGGAGAGCAGAACTAGGGGCAGAAAATTACAACTCTTTTCTTCGATTTCGAGGCAATGATGCAGTAGGTTTAGGTATTTACCAACTGCCTGGAAGTAATGCTTTGAATGTTGCCCATGCAGTCAAAGCAGAAATGGAAAAACTAGCTGTTGGTTTCCCTCCTGGCTTAATACATAGAGTAGCGCTGGACACGACTTTATTCGTAGAAGAGTCGATGGCAGAAGTAGTCAAGACATTATTTGAAGCAGTCTTGCTAGTGGTGATAGTAATTTTTGTTTTCTTGCAAGACTGGCGCACAACTATTATTCCTACCATCACAATCCCAATTTCTTTGATTGGGACATTTGCCTTTATCAAGGTTTTCGGATTTACGATTAACAGTTTATCTCTGTTTGGTCTGACATTGGCGACAGGATTAGTCGTTGATGACGCGATCATTGTAGTAGAAAATATCGATCGTCTGATTCGCCAAGGCATGAATTCCCGCCAAGCGGCTTTCGAGTCAATGCGGGAGCTTTTTAGCGCTGTAATTGCAACTTCTTTAGTATTGATGGCAGTGTTCGTGCCCGTGGCATTTTTTCCCGGAACTACGGGAGCACTCTATAAACAATTTGCGCTGACAATTGCTTTTTCTGTACTACTTTCTACATTTATTGCTATTACTCTCACGCCCTCCCTTGCAGCTATATTACTGCGGCCAGGGCAGAAGTTTAGCGGCCCTGTGGGTTGGTTTTTTGGTCGTGTTAATAGCGGTCTCGATTGGATGCAGCGGCAATATCGGCAATCCTTAATATTTCTAACAGGAATTAAAACTATTGTTGCCTTGGCGTTCATAGCTTCTTTGGGAGTAACAGCTTGGCTTTATTTGTCAGTACCGACAGCATTTATCCCGGAAGAAGATCAGGGCTATTTTCTCACTATTATTCAAGGGCCCCAAGGTGTGTCGCTGCAATACACTCAGAAAGTAATGGATCAAGTTGAACAAGAAATCCTCAAACTTCCTGAAGTTGTCGGGACTTTTTCTGTAGGTGGCTTTGGTTTTAGTGGTAGCACTTCTAACCAAGGCATTATATTTACTACGCTTAAAGCTTGGAAAGAACGTCACGGAGAAGAGCAAACTGTACAAGCAATTATTGGCCAGTTACGCGGCAAGTTTTTAGCTATTCCAGAAGCTAGAGTTTTTCCTGTAAATCCGCCGGCAATTCAAGGATTAGGTCAATTTGGAGGCTTCCAATTTCAATTGCAAGACCGCAAAGGTAATAGCGGTTTAGATGCTCTAGTTCAGGGGATGGGTGACATTTTAAAGCAGGCTAATCAAACACCGGGATTGCAAGCAGTATTTAGTACATTTGCGGCGAATACACCTCAATTAATTGTGGAAGTTGACCGCAATCGAGCTAAGGCTTTAGATATTCCCATAGATGATGTTTTCAGTACCTTACAAACAGCTTTGGGTTCCCAGTATGTAAATGATTTTAATCTCCAACAACGCAATTACCGGGTTTATGTCCAGGCAGATCAACAGTTCCGTGCTAATCCTGAAGATATTGGCAAATTGTACGTCCGCTCAGGAAAAAATGAAATGATTTCTTTGAGCAATTTGGTGAAGCTAACTCCGGTGGTGGGAGCGCAAACTGTTAACCACTACAATTTATTTAGGTCAATTGAAATTAACGGCGGGCCGGCTCCGGGAGCGAGTTCTGGACAGGCGATCAAATCGATGGAAAATGTGGCAACTCAAGTTTTACCCGCAGGTTTTGGTTATGAATGGTCGGGGACTTCTTTAGAAGAAATTGAGTCGGGAGGTCAAGCACCGATTATTTTCGGTCTGGGGCTGATTTTTGTGTTCTTAGTTTTGGCGGCTCAGTATGAGAACTATGTCGATCCCTTCATTATTCTGCTTGCTGTTCCCTTGGCGATTTTAGGAGCCCTTTTAGCTCAGTCGTTGCGGGGTTTAGCGAATGATGTTTATTGCCAAATTGGTTTGGTAATGTTGATTGGATTGGCAAGTAAAAATGCGATCTTAATCGTGGAGTTTGCTAACCAGTTACGGGAGCGGGGATATCCAGTTGCTAAGGCGGCAGTTGAGGCTTCTCAAGAGCGTTTACGACCAATTTTGATGACTTCTTTATCGTTTATTTTAGGTATTGCTCCCCTCGTTAACCCTGAAGGTGCGGGGGCTGCAAGTCGGCGATCGCTAGGGAATGCGATCGCGGGGGGGATGGTTGTTTCTACTGTCTTGAGTTTGTTTATAGTGCCGGTTCTGTATGTGGTGGTTGTCTCGGCTCGCGATCGGTTTAAGAAGCCTCAACAGCCGCAACATCCGCCCGATGATAACATGAGTTTGGATGGAAAAACTGATTTACGAGAGGAGGAAAAACGGGATAAAGTATCACCGTTTTAACAAGGATGAAATCCAATATAAACGTAGCTTTTATCAACAGGGAATAATGGCTGCAACTTTTATTACGTCTACTTTGTAGATATCTTTTTCACCCTGCCAAATGTTTGGTTGCCATCAAAAATTACGAGTTAGATTATGTTCATGACGTTGATTTTTGCATTTGGTCTTGGGTTAGTGGCGGGAATGCGAGCTTTGACAGCCCCGGCTGCTTTATTTCTGGCGCGTGGTGGCACGATCGGGATCGTTCTGGCTGTACTGGCAGTGGGTGAGCTAATTGCCGATATGCTGCCGCAAATTCCCTCTCGTACCAGTCCCCCTGCATTGATTGCTCGGATTCTTAGTGGTGGCATTGTGGGATGGTTCATCGCGGGAGCAAACACCAGTTTTGCAATCGTTGGAGCGGTCTTGGGTATTATAGGTGCATTGGTTGGTGCCTATGGTGGTCGGATGGTGCGGATAGCCGCCATTGAGCGGATTGGTGCAGTTCCTGCTGCCCTTGTTGAGGATGTTGTAGCGATCGCTCTAGCTGCCCTAATCGTTACTCGTTGATGTCACAAAGTATGTAAGTCCTAAGATTAACTGGCATCTTAACTTAAAGAACGTGAGCAGTCTAAATTGAACTGAAATAGAAGAATGAAGACGACTGATTGAAAGGCGGAACTGCCACCTTCGCAAGCGATCGGATCGTCAAAATAAGACTGCTGAAATCAATTATGTATCAACTGATAAAGTAGTAATTGATCGATAGGATACCGATTGCAGATGCAGTCGTCTTTACTATCCGAATCAAATACAGACTGGGAAACTATCAGCACAATTTACATAGGAGCCCCATGAGCACGATCGCTACTAAGGATGGTACGCAAATCTATTACAAAGACTGGGGTACAGGACAACCCGTTGTCTTCAGTCACGGTTGGCCGCTGAGTGCGGATGCTTGGGAATCGCAGATGTTTTTTCTCGCCTCGCACGGTTATCGCTGCATCGCCCACGATCGTCGGGGTCATGGGCGATCGAGCCAACCCTGGCACGGCAATGAAATGGACACCTACGCTGACGATCTGGCGGAGCTCTTCGAGGCGCTGGATCTAAAGGATGCGGTGACGATCGGACACTCTACTGGCGGTGGCGAAGTAGCGCGGTTTATCGGGCGACACGGAACATCACGGGTTGCCAAGGCGGTGCTAATGGGCGCAGTGCCGCCGATCATGGTCAAGACGGAGGCGAATCCGGGTGGGCTGCCCATTGAGGTCTTTGACGGCTTTCGGGCGGCGTTTTTGGCTGACCGATCGCAGTTTTTCCTCGATGTGGCTAGTGGCCCGTTTTTCGGGTTCAATCGACCCGGTGCCAAAGTCTCCCAAGGTCTGATCCAGTCGTGGTGGATGCAGGGAATGATGGCTGGTCACAAGAACGCTTATGACTGCATTAAGGCGTTTTCGGAAACAGATTTCACTGAAGATTTGAAGAAGTTCGACGTGCCAACGCTGATTATTCATGGCGATGACGATCAGATCGTGCCGATTGGCGCTTCTGCCCTATTGTCTGCGAAGCTGGTCAAGAATTCGACTTTGAAGATATATCCCGGCGGGTCGCATAGTCTGGGCGACACGAGTAAAGACCAACTCAACGCCGATCTACTGGAATTCCTCAAGTCGTGACGCACTGCGCGGATGTGAGAACTCAGGACTTACGCACACAACCACAGAAAACGGGTTTTTTGACGAAAATACTTCGCCTGCACCCACAGATTCTCTTAAAAACCCGGTTTCTGCAACTATGCGTAAGTCCGATCGCTGTTAAAAATCCGAACGGGTGCATTCTCCTAAGTTCGTAACCGTTTCCGATAGCTCGTTCAAACTCAACAACCACAACACTTAATAACCATGAAAAAACTAGAAGGAAAAATCGCAGTCGTCACAGGTGCGTCTAAAGGTATTGGTGCTTCTATTGCTAAACATCTGGCAGCCGAAGGTGCAGCAGTTGTTGTTAACTATTCATCAAGCAAAGAAGGGGCCGATCGCGTGGTTGATGAAATTACTAGCGCAGGCGGTAAGGCGATCGCAGTCCAGGCAAATGTTGCTAAAAAGGCAGAGATCGAACATCTTTTTTCAGAAACCCAAAAAGCATTCGGCAAGCTAGATATCTTGGTCAACAATGCTGGAATTTATGAATTGTCCCCACTTGAAAACATCACGGAAGAGCACTTCCACAAGCAATTTGACCTCAATGTGCTGGGATTGATTCTCACCTCACAACAAGGCGTAAAGCACTTCGGGCCAGAGGGCGGTAGCATTATCAATATTAGTTCGATCGTCAGCACTCTCGCACCCGCGAACAGCTCGGTTTATAGTGCTACCAAAGCGGCGGTCGATGCGATCACGAAGTCACTTGCCAAAGAACTCGGTTCACGCCACATCCGCGTCAATTCCATCAATCCTGGGATGGTAGAAACGGAGGGTACGCACACAGCGGGAATTACCGAGAGCGAAGGTCGCAAACAGACTGAAGCGCAAACTCCGCTGGGTCGAATTGGACAGCCGCAGGACATTGCACCTGCCGTCGTTTTCCTCGCGTCCTCTGATTCAGGATGGATTACTGGCGAAACGCTGTATATCACGGGTGGTCTTCGCTAGCTTTAGATGTCATAACTCAATCCAAACCAGACCTCAAGTTTTTAACTTTGAGTGCGATCAAAGCAAACTATTCCCAAGGAGTTTAGCGCTAATGGAAACAGCAGATGTGATTGTCATCGGCAGTGGTCAAGGCGGCATTCCACTGGCGACTGATTTTGCCAATGAGGGGCGCAAGGTTGTCTTGTTTGAACGGGATGCTTTAGGCGGTAGTTGCATCAACTATGGCTGTACTCCGTCCAAAGCGTTCTTAGCAGCCGCTCATGCAGCAGGTAGGGCACGCCAAGCGAAGAAGTTAGGCATCCACGCGGAGGTTGAAGTGGATTTTCCCGCTGTTATGGAGCGAGTTCGGGGAATCCGTAGCGACTTTAATCAGGGGATTCGTAACCGTTTGGAAACTGCGGGTGTCAAAGTCGTTTGTGCTGAAGCTTCTTTTGTGGG